>CAWUMN010000011.1:0-20479 GCA_963923595.1 uncultured bacterium | reverse complement strand
GGGCTCGGAGATGTGTATAAGAGACAGGAGGTGGATTTTGTCCCCCGGCGAGGGGTCGCCCGAAACGATATCGGCAATCAGAAACGGGGGATTGCGCAGGGAGGTCATTCGCACGACGCCGGTTTCGCGGCTGTCGCGAATCGCGGTGTATTTTTCCCCGGGAATGGTCGCGACCGAAGAGGTGGATTCCAAAAGAACGAAATTCTCGGCAATGTTGACCATGCGAATTTCGCCCGCCCATTGGACAGGTGTGGCGGCGGGAGGGCGGGTTTTGTGGGTTGCGCAGGAGGCGAGTAAAATCGCCGCGGCGGTGGCCAGAACGGCGGATGGCGCTGTCTGGCTAGTCATTGCGAAAGCCATGCTGGTTCACGGGAGGGTTTGGGTTTTTCCTCGATGCTGAAAATCTGGCCGTCTTTGCGGACGACGAGGAGGTTTTTACTCCCGGCAAAGAGGGCGAAGGCGGAGTCGCCCGGATCGGAATCGCTCAGGTTCGCGATTTCGACTTCCGAAAAAAGAGGCAGGTCCTCTTTTGCCAAATAGCCCTTGTCCGCAAGCAAGGCAAGGTAGCCGGAAGCCGATTTGGCGCGGCAATCGAACGGCCAACCGAGTTCGGGTTTATCGAACTGGAAGCCGTCGAGAGCCATTTCCTGGGCGGCGTGATGGAGGGTTTTGAGGATGGCCTCGGGTTCTTTTCTGCTGACGCGTTGAAGGGGGGCCTCGCGGGGAAATGATGGAGTGGGGGACGGCGGCGGCGCGGGTTGCTTTTTCTCGCAAGCGGGTATCAAGGCTGCAGCCGCTGTCAGCAATGCGATCCAAGGGGTTTTCGATTTTCCTGAAGACATCGCGCTGAAACTGGTTTTATCCGAGCGGTTCGAAGTCGAGGCCGAAATCCACGGACGGTGCGGAGTGTGTGATCGCTCCGACCGAAATGAAATGAACACCCGTTTCAGCAATCGCCCGAACGGTCGAAAGGTTCACGCCACCGCTGGCTTCAAGCTGGATATGGGACGGGCAAAGGCGCGCCGCCTTCCGCAGATCGTCGAGGCTCATGTTGTCCAGAAGGAGAAAATCCACGCCCCGCAAGGTGTAGAATGTTTCCACCTGATCGAGCGAATCCGCTTCGATCTCGAGTTTCGCCCCGGGATGCGCGGCGCGGGCGCGGTCGATCATGGACTGCAGCGTGGAGGGATCGAGGCCGGTGGCGAGGTGGTTGTCCTTCACCAGAAACATGTCGTGGAGGCCCATGCGGTGGTTGCGGAGACCGCCAGCAGCAGCGGCTTTTTTTTCCAAAGAGCGAAAGCCCGGGGTGGTTTTGCGTGTGTCGAGGATTTGGGCGCCGGTTCCCTTGATCTCGTCCACGAACCGGCGGGCGAGCGTGGCGACCCCGGAAAGGTGTTGGAGGAAATTCAACGCGGTTCGCTCGGCGGTGAGGATCGAGGCGGCATGGCCAGAGACCTCCAGAACGGTGTCGTGCATTTGAAAAAGCGCGCCGTCTTGCATTTTGATTTCCACGGCTAGGCTCGGGTCCACGCGATGGAAAACCTCCCTGGCGAGGTCGATCCCGGCGAGGCACCCGCTTTGGCGTGCGGTGATTTTCGCGCGGGCGATTGCCCCGGGTTTGGTGAAAAACTGCGCCGTGATGTCGCCGGAGCCGATGTCCTCCGCCAGCGCGAGATCGATGAGGTCCGGCATTCTTACAGTCAGACTGTGGGAAGCTCCAAAAGCCGGCGCTGCCAGCTCATCAGGACATTGGAGGAAATGTCCGCAGCCGTGGCTTCGAGAGCGGCCCGTGGGGCGATGATCGAGGGATCGAGACCCAGCTCGCCCGCCACACGGTCGCGGATTTTTCTGAGCTGGTCGCAGCGTTCGACCTGTTCCTTCGAGACCCGCTTGCGGCGGATTTTTTCGATTTTCGGCCACTCGGATTCGGGAATCTGGAGCGCGAGGGCGAGAACGACTTCGAAGCTCTTGCGGCGGCGGCCGTTCATGCGTGGCGCGGAAAAATTCCCGCCGGCCGCAATTTGCTGGGCGGCGCGGAGCATGTCGTCGTTGCCGATCACATGGAATGGCGGGCGGTCCCACGCGCGGGCCTCGGCGTCGCGCCAGAACCAAAGCACACGGAGAACAGCCTGGGCGCGCGGCGAGAGCGCCGAGGAGCCGCTGATTCGCCAGACGGTGTTGTCGTCGCGCTCCTTCAACTCGCGGGCCGAGGCGATCATGCGGTCGCGCGATTCGTTGAACCATTCGAGGCGGCCGAGCCTCTTCAGATCGGCTTCGAGGTTGTCGGAAATTTCAAAAAGGTAGCGCGTGTCGTTGTGCGCGTATTCGACCATCTCGGGCGGGAGCGGGCGGATCGCCCAGTTCGCTTTCTGCGAGGCTTTGGAGAGCTCGATGCCGAAAAACTCCTTAACCAGCGCAGCAAGGCCGAGGCCCGATTTTCCAACCAGTCGCGCAGCGATCATGGTGTCGAAGAGGTCGATCGGCTCGAAATTTCCTATGCGGCGAAGGAGGCGCAAATCGTAGTCCGCGCCATGGAAAACCAACCTTCGCGAGCAGACGACATCAAGGAGTGGTTGGAGTTCGAGATTCGCGAGCGGATCGACGAGCCAGTGTCCGGGGCCGCTGCTGATCTGGATCAGGCAGACCTTTTCAAAGTAGCAATGAAGGCTATCCGCCTCGGTGTCGATGGCGATGCGCTGTTGGCCGCGGAGTTCGTCGACCAGCTCCTCGAGCGCCTTTTGGTCGGCGATCAAGGCTCGGCGATGAATTTTTCGGACGGAGGAATCTCGCCGGCGTGGCGCGCCCGGGGTTCGCGGACTTGGGTGGTTCCGTCCGTCGGCACCGTGACAAACGGCCCTCCGGCCAGGGGCGCGGGCTCGCTGAAAGCGACTCCAGGCAGGTCGGTCGCCTTGCCTTGGAGCGGAAAATCCTTCCGCAACGGGTGGTAGGGATAGCCGTCCCACATAAGGATTCGGCGGAGGTCGGGGTGGTTCTCGAAGCGAATTCCCATGAGGTCGTAGACCTCGCGCTCGTGCCAATCGGCGGTGGGCCAGATGTCCGAAACCGTGGGCGCGGAGTTCTCATCCTCGCTCACCTCGGTTTTGAGCCGGAGGTGGATTTCGTCGCGGAGCGAGTAAAGCTCGTAAACCATCTCGTAGCGCGGTTCCTGACCGAAGTGGTCGACGCTCGAAACATCGACCAAATAATCGAAACCCATGCGATCGCGGGTGTGCATGCAGATGTCGCGAAGGGAGGATTTGGAGATGCGGAGGGTGGTCTCGCCACGGAATTGGATTTCCTCGAGAATCGAGTCTGGAAAAGCCTCGCGGAGCTTTTTAACGGCGTCTTCGCAGGTCATAGATTTTCGAGAAGTTCTTTTTTCTGGTCGGCCAGGGCGTGCTCGCCCATGATTTTTTTCTGAAGCCGCATGAGGCCGTCGAGAAGGGCTTCGGGACGCGGCGGGCAACCGGAAACATAGACATCGACAGGGATCAAGTGGTCGATGCCTTGGAGAACCGCGTAGCTCCGATACATGCCGCCGGAGGAGGCGCAGGCGCCCATGGCGATGCACCATTTCGGCTCGGGCATTTGGTCCCAGATGCGTTTTACGGCAAGAGCCATTTTGTAGGTGACCGTGCCTGCGACGATCATCACATCGGCTTGTCGAGGCGAGAACCGCATGACCTCCGCGCCGAAGCGGGAAATATCGAAACGCGAGGACGAGGCGGCCATGAGTTCGATGGCGCAGCAGGCGAGGCCCATAGGCATCGGCCAAAGGGAGTGGCTGCGCATCCAGTTGATGGCGGCGTCGAGTTGGGTGAAGATGACATTGCCCTCGATCTTCCCGTCGTAAGCCACGGGGCTGAGTGTTGTGGACATGGCGGACACCCTATTTTCCTGCTTCCTCGGGGCAAGCCGAAATTTACGCATGTCTTGATTCGAGGCTCGCTCACGGCGTGAAAATCCTGCCGTTGAAATCGTCGCGAGAGCGGCAGAAACGGACGAATTTTTTCAAAAAAATTTCGTTGCGTTTGTGGAGTATGGTGGGTAATTGTGGGGGGTAGTGGTGAATATTGTTTCATGATCCCAACGACCTGATGCCAACCGAACCTCCAGATGTGCCCTTCTACTCTGGCACTTACGAGCGGGCGATCGACGCAAAGAACCGCGCGGCCGTTCCGTCGGCTTGGATCAAGGGTTCGGAGTCGGATTTTTACGTGATCCCGCATCCGCAGGACGGTTACCTGATGGTGATGCCGCCGGAGGAATTCCACTCCACGGAGCAACGCATCATGGCCTCCGGCGCGACCGCCCAAGAGAAACGCCAGGCGATCCGGAGGTTTTTCAGCGAGGCGCACAAAGTCACCACCGACAAACAGGGGCGCCTTCTAATTCCGGAAACCCATGCGGCCGCCTCGGACCTCAAAGGCGAGATCGTGATCGTGGGGGCGGGTCGGCGCTTTGAAATTTGGTCGAAACAACGCCACGAGGCGGATGTCCGCGCGAACACCGGCATCTACCAGCGCGTGGCGGTGGAGATCGGTCTGTGACGAATTTTTATGAACCTTGAACTATCAACCATGAACACGGGGGAGGACTGAAAATCTCGACGCCACAAGCCGCGATGCGTGGCCCGAATAAGCGGGTCGGCGGCAGGGAGGCGGGATTCCGGGGCTGGAAAAACCATGAAGAACCTCGATTGCGATGAATTTTTAGGAATCAGCGTGGAACAACTCGATAAAGACTCCGTTTACCATGTGCCGGTGATGGGCCAGCAAGTGACGGCCTTTTTGCAACCCGGGCCGGGTGGATTGTTTCTCGACGGCACGGCCGGCGGGGGAGGGCACTCGCGGATGATGCTCGAGGCCGGAGCGGATATCGTGGCTTTCGACCAAGATCCTGAGGCGCTGGCCGAGTGCCGGCGGCAGTTGGGGGATTTCTGCGATCGTGTGCGCTTGGTCGAAACGAATTTTCAGGATGTCGATGAGGCTCTGAAGGGCATCGGTGAAAAGAGTCTGTTCAACGGTGCGCTGCTCGATCTCGGAGTTTCGTCCCGTCACCTCGACGCGGCCGAGCGTGGATTTTCTTTCCAGCAGGAAGGCCCGCTCGACATGCGCATGGGGCCGGGCATCCGGCAAACGGCCGCCGAGGTTGTGAATTCCATGGAGGCTTCCGAGTTGGCTGACATCTTTTTTCAATATGGCGAGGAGCCCCGCGCGAAGCAGATCGCCGCGCATTTGGCCAGGCTTCGCAAAACCCGCCCCTTTGAAACAACGCTCCAGCTCGCCGACGCCGTCTGCGAAATCCTCCCGCGCCGAGGGCCGCGCCATCCGGCGACCCGGGTTTTCCAAGCGCTGCGCATGCATGTGAATGATGAACTGGGTGCCTTGCGGCGTGCCTTGCTGGCGATTCCTCCGCGCCTCGCGCCGGGAGCGCGCTTCGCTGTGATCACCTTCCATTCTCTCGAGGACCGGATCGTTAAGGTCTACTTCCGCGAGCACAGCCGCGAGTGGATCGACCGGCCCGAGTGGCCGGAACCGCGCCGCAATCCTGATCGTCTTTTCCGACTTTTAACCCCGCACCCCGTTACGGCAACTGCGAGGGAAACACAGCAAAACCCCCGCGCCCGCAGCGCCAAACTGCGCGTCGTGGAAAAACTCTGAAAGGCCTCCTATGAACATGGCACTCCAACCTCAAGCCCCTCAAACCTCGAATCCCATCCAGATCGCGAAGGTCGCGAAATTCGTCGCCCTGGCCTTCCTCATCGGTGCCTTGGGACTCGCCTATGTTTATTTGAAAAACCAGCAGTTCGTCCTCGCCGAGCAAATCCGTAAAACCGAACGCCAAATTCGCGATGTGCAATCCCGCAACGAGGTTTTGATTGCGACAGTGACGGAACTCTCCTCGCGCCCGATGCTTCAGAAGCGCGTTGCCCAGAAATTCATCAATGTGGTGGCGATCAGTGGCGATAAAATCGCCCGCCTCACACCTCCAGCCACAGCCACAGAGGACGGCGTGATGCGCACAGCCTTCAACTCGGAGTCCGCCCAGTGACGAAACCGGAGAGGATGCGAATCGCTTGGGCCTGCGGTGCGGGCGCCTTGTTATTCACCTTCGTCTCCGGCCGTCTCATCGACCTGCATGTCGCGAAGCACGAGGAATACTCCCGCATCGCGGCCGAAAAAAACACTCTCCGCCAAATCATTCCCGCCAAGCGCGGATTGATCCTCGACCGCAACGGCGACAAGCTTGCCGTCAATTTGCCGGTTCACACGGTCTATGCCGACGCATCGCACATCAAGGATGCGGATGCGATTTCCGAACTCGTTGCCCGCGTTCTTGGCCTTAAAAAAGACGATGTGGCTGAAAAAATCGCCACGGGCGGAAAATACCTAGTTCTCAAACGAAAGGTTCCCGACGAAACCGTTCTCCAACTCCAAGCCGAGATGCGCGAACGTAATCTCCGAGGGGTCTACACCGAGGTAGATTCGATCCGCTCCTACCCCAACGGCTCGATGCTCGGCCATGTCCTGGGATTCCTGAACCATGAGCGGAAAGGTGTGCAAGGAATCGAGCGGACCATGGAAAAAGAGCTCGCGGGCGTGGATGGCTATCGGTTCACCGAGCGAGATCCCACCGGCCGCGAGATCGTTCTTTACAGGGGCCAGGAGCAGGAGCCGCAAAACGGCAAAAACATCCGCCTCACGATCGACATGGGCCTGCAAGCGATCCTCGAGGAGGAGATCGATGCGACCTTCCGAGACCTGAAGCCGCACACGGTCAACGCCCTCATGGTTGATCCGAAAACCGGGGAAATCCTTGCGATGGCGAGCCGCCCTTGCTTCGATCCCAACAAGCCCGGTGAATCCGATCCGGAGACGATGAAAAACCGCTCGATCATCGACATGGTTGAGCCGGGATCGACTTTCAAGATCGTCGTCGCCGCAGGTGCCCTCAATGAAGGCAAGGTGGATGAAAAAACCTCCATCTTCTGCGAGAATGGTCGTTTCTTTTATGGAGGCCGCACCCTCAAGGATCACCATGGTTATGGACAAATGAGCGTCCACGAAATCCTGGTGAAATCCTCAAACATCGGATCTGCCAAGATGGCCATGATGATGGGGCCTGAAAAATACTACGAATATGTCAAGCGCTTCGGGTTCGGAGAGCGTCTGGGCATCGAGCTCCCCGGCGAAATTCCAGGTCTCGTCCATCCACCATCGCGTTGGGACAAGCTCACCATCACTCGCATGCCGATGGGCCAATCCGTGGCCGTCACCCCGCTCCAGATCACCATGGGGATGTCCGTCATCGCCAATGGCGGTCGCCTCATGGCCCCGCAAATCGTCAAGTCGATCGAGGGTCAGGAAGGCTTGATAGAGCGGCACCAACCGAAAGTCGTTCGTGAAGTCATTCCCGAAAAAACCGCCCGCTATATCAGCAATGCCCTGATCGGAGTGACTCAACCCGGAGGCACCGCGACATTTGCCCGGGTCAACGGTTTCAATGTCGCGGGAAAAACCGGAACCGCTCAAAAAGTCAGCGACAAGGGCGGCTACGCGCCAGGAAAATATGTTGTCTCCTTTGTCGGCTACATGCCTGCCGAGGACCCGAAGTTTGTTTGCCTGGTGATGGTGGACGACCCGCAGATTTCTTCGAGTTTGAACTACGGCGGTCTCGTGGCTGCGCCGGTTTTTTCCCGGATCGCCGAACGATCCGCCCGCCAGCTTGATCTCGTGCCGACCGAGCCAGCTATCGCCCTGCAACCCGATCCAATCGCCGCATCGATGGATGTGGAGGAGGCCACGCGCTGAGCCAATGAGACTTCGCGCCCTGCTCCAAGCCTCGGGAATAGCCCCCGGCTTGGCCGACCCCGATATCTCCTCGCTTTGCCATGATTCCCGTTTGGCGAAGCCCGGATGCCTTTTCTTTGCTCTTCCGGGCGCGAAATCCGATGGTTCCAACTTCATCGTGCAAGCCGTGGAGCATGGCGCATCCGCTGTGGTGGCGGAAAAAGCGGATGCCGGCACAAGCTGCCCTGTCGCCGTTGTCGAGAACGCCCGTGCCGCCATGGCTGATATCGCGGCGGAATTTTACGGCCATCCAGACAGGACCCTCAAATGCGTCGGAGTCACTGGAACCAATGGCAAAACCACGAGCGCGTATCTCGTGAAGCGCATCTTCGACGCGGCAGGACTTCGCCCAGGGTTGATTGGAACTGTGAAATATGTCGTTGCCGGGGAGGAGCGTCCTGCGCCGCACACCACCCCCGAGTCCATCGACCTCCAGCAAATCCTCGCTGAAATCCGCGACTCGGGAGGACGTGCCGTTGCGATGGAGGTTTCGAGCCATGCAGCGGTTCAGGACCGCGTGCGAAGCGTGGAATTCGATGCCGGGATTTTCACAAACCTCACGCAGGACCACCTCGACTACCACGGCTCCATGGAGGCCTATTTTGAAGCCAAGTCCTCTTGGTTCGACGCGCTTGCGGAGCAGAAAACCAAAAAAGCCCGTGCCGTTGTGAACTCAGACGATCGCTTCGGCCAGCGCCTGATCGACCGCATTTCCAAAAAAATCAAAACCGTCACCTTCGGGCAGAATGTGCACGCGGAATTCCGCGCAAGTTCGATCCGCCAGGATTTGCATGGAACGCGATTCGCCCTAGAGGCCCGTGGCAAGAGCTACCTCGTCCGCACCCCGCTCATCGGTCTTTTCAATGTCTACAATGTCCTCGGAGCCTTGGCCGCCTCTATGACCTGCGGTGTCGAACTCCGCCGAGCGATCGATGCCCTCGCCGATGCGCCCCAAGTTCCTGGGCGACTGGAGCGCGTCCCATCGCGTCGCAACTTCCAGGTTTTTGTGGATTACGCGCACACAGACGACGCCCTGCGAAATGTGCTCCAGACCCTCCGCGATGCGGGGCCCGAGCGTTTGATCGCTGTCTTCGGTTGCGGGGGCGATCGCGATCGGGCGAAGCGTCCTTTGATGGCCAACGTCGGCGAGGTTTTGGCGGACCATGTGATTCTCACCTCGGACAATCCCCGCAGCGAGAATCCGGAGGAAATTTTGAAGGAAATGGAGAAAGGTCTCACACGTGGGACCCACGAGAAAATCTTGGATCGCGAGCAGGCCATCCGCCGAGCCATTGAGTTGGCCGGCCCGGGGGATATTGTTTTGATCGCCGGCAAGGGACACGAGAAGACGCAGGAATTTTCGGATCGAAAGGTTCCGTTCGATGATGTCGCCGTCGCCGCCCGGGCGATTTCCGAGAAGAAAGGAGGCGAGGCCTGATGGATCCGCTCCCGCTCCGCGAAATCGCCGCCATGTCAGGCGCTACGCTGCTTGGGCCGGATTCGGCCGCGCTTGTTTCGTGTTTCAACAAGGACACCCGGACCATCAAGGCCGGCGATCTCTACATCGGACTTCGCGGGGAAAATTTCGATGGAAACGAATTCGCCGCCCGGGCCTTTGAACACGGTGCGGCAGCCGCCTTGCTCGACTCGCCGGCAATTGCCGAAAAACTCTCTGCCTCGCATCCGGTCCTGCTTGCCGAAAATAGCCTCGCCGCGCTCACCCGCCTTGCTGCGGAATGGCGTTCCCGTTTGAAACTCCGTGTGCTGGGAATCACCGGAAGCAGTGGCAAGACGAGCACAAAGGAATTCGCCGCCGCCGTTCTTGGTTCGAAATACCGCGTCGTCAAAACCGAGGGGAATCTCAACAACCACATCGGTGTTCCGCTTTCGATCCTCTCGGCCGGTTCCGCCGCCGAGGCCGCCGTCTGGGAGGTCGGAATGAACCATCCCGGCGAAATCGCCCCTCTGGCCGCCTTGATTCAGCCGACTTGCGCGATCATCACCAACATTGGCACCGCCCACATCGAATACATGAAAACGCGCGGTGCGATCGCGCTGGAAAAAGGCATGCTCGCCGAGGCCGTGCCGGCCGACGGGGCGGTTGTCCTGCCTGCCGAGGATGACAAATCCGATTCGATTGCCGCACGCAGTCGCGCGAGGGTGGTTCGAACAGGGATTGCCAAAGGAGATCTTCTGGCGACGGACATTCAATCCACCACGGAGGGAACCCATTTTACCATCCTCCACCTTGGCGAAAAAATTCCCGCCTCCATTGCGGTTCACGGAACCCACATGGTTCAAAACGCCCTTCTCGCGCTGGCCGCGGGATTGGAGATGGGTGTTCCCTTGGAAAAAGGAGTCAAGGGACTCGCCAAGGCACGGCTCGTTGGTGGACGGCTTGAGCAAAAAACGATCGCGGGCGTCACCTACCTCGACGACAGCTACAATGCCAATCCCGAATCCATGGAGGCGGCGTTGAATACCCTTCACCTCGTTCCCGGAAGTGGCCGCCGCATCGCGGTTCTCGGAAAAATGGGCGAACTCGGCGAGCACGCGGCCGAAGGCTACCACCGTGTCGGCCAAGCAGCGGCTCGCTTGGCGGACATCCTTTTCACCGTGGGTGCCGAGGCCTCCTCGATCTCCGCCGCCGCGCGGGAATCGGGACTGGGACGCATCCACGAGGTCGAGGACACAGCCGCCGCCGCCAGAATGCTTTCTCAACTCGCCCGTCCGGGGGATCTCGTCCTCGTGAAGGGGAGTCGCTCCGCCCGCATGGAAACCCTCTTTGAACATCTCCGGAACTAATGCTCTACTACCTCTCTGAACTCGGCGACTGGGCTGTGGCCCGCGGTTGGACAAGCGACCTTTTCAAGGCGCTGAATGTTTTTTCCTACATTACCTTCCGGGCCATCTGCGCGGGGGTGACGGCCTTTTTGCTTTCCCTGCTTTTCGGAAATTTCGTTATCCGGAAATTGATCTCGCTCAAGTTCGGCCAGCCCATCCGCACTGCCGCCGAGGTCCACAAACTCTACGAATTGCACGGAGCGAAAAAGGGAACTCCGACGATGGGCGGCATTTTGCTCATCGGCTCGATTGTGATTTCCACTCTGCTGTGGGCGAAACCCGAGAACCCGTTCGTCTGGCTCGTTCTTTTCAGCACGCTTTTCCTGGGCGGTATCGGGCTCTACGACGATTGGCTCAAGGTTTCGAAGAAAAACTCGGACGGCATCAGCAGCCGCCTCAAGTTTGTCCTCCAATGCGCGCTCGCGGGCGTCTTTACCCTGTTTTTCCTGCTCAATCCGCAACTCTCCGCCACCGCCCAGCAACTCTACATCCCGTTCCTCAAGGAACCGCTGGTGCTGGGCATGGGTGCGTTCACTTTTGTTTTTTATCTGTTGGTGATCGTCGGCACCTCGAACGCGGTGAATCTCACGGATGGCTTGGACGGGCTCGCAACCGGTTGCACTGCCACCGTTGCCGCAACCTACGCCGTGCTCGCCTATGTGGCGGGAAACATCAAGGCCGCAACCTATCTGCAAATCCCCTTTGTGCAGTTCTCCGGCGAACTCGCTGTGCTGTGCATCGCCCTCCTCGGAGCCTGCCTCGGATTCCTCTGGTGGAATGCCTACCCAGCCCGTGTGTTCATGGGGGACACCGGTTCGCTCGCGATCGGCGGGATGCTTGGAGCCGTGGCGATTTGCTGCAAACAGGAACTCCTGCTGGTGATTGTCGGTGGCGTATTCGTCATCGAGGCGATGTCGGTGATCCTCCAGGTCGCAAGCTTCAAAACGACCGGCCGCCGGATTTTCAAAATGTCTCCCATCCACCATCACTTCGAGCTGAGCGGTTGGAAGGAAAACACGGTGATCGTCCGATTCTGGATCCTCTCCGTGTTCTTCGCCCTGCTCGGCCTGGCCACTTTGAAACTGCGTTGAAATGAACCACGGCGGCAAAAAAACGGTTGTTCTCGGTCTCGGCCACAGCGGCGAGGCTGCAGCATCTCTTTTGATCGAGCAAGGCGCCGTCGTCACTGTTTGCGAGTCTTCGGAATCTCCGGCCATCCGTGAAAAAGCGGAGGCTCTGCGTTCGCGGGGAATTTGTGTTTTGCTGGGCGACGAAGCGGAGCGCGATCCAGCGATCTACGATTTCGCCGTGCTGAGTCCCGGAATCGATCCGGTTGTTCCCCTTGTGCAAAATGTGTTCGCAAAAAATATCCCGGTCATTGGCGAACTCGAGTTGGCATTTCAACAATGCGCCGCGCCGGTGGCGGCGATCACAGGCACGAACGGCAAAACCACCACAACCGAACTCACGACACGCATTCTCCAAGGGTGCGGACTCCGGGCAATGGCAAGCGGCAATATCGGCCTGCCTTTTTCGAGTGCCGTCCGGCGAAGCCGGGAGATGGATGTGATGGTTCTCGAGGTCAGTTCATTCCAGCTCGAGACTATTCAAAGTTTCCGGCCGAAGGTCGCCGCATGGCTGAATCTCAGCGCAAACCACCTCGACCGCTATCCTGGCATGGAGGAATACCGAGCCGCCAAGCTTCGCCTGTTCGAAAACCAAACGGCCGAGGACTTCGCTGTGGTGAATGCCATCAATGATCTCCCGCCGATCAAAGCGCAGGCGATCACCTTCAGCGCATCGACCGACAAGGCCGATTTCACTCTGCGCGATTCAGTGATTTATTTCCGCTCCCGACGAATCCTCGAGCAATCGGAAACCCGGCTGCCCGGCCCGCACAACGCCGAAAACATCATGGCCGCGCTTGGCATCGGGCATGCGCTGGGGATGGAAATCGACGCCCTTGCTGCTGCCATTGCAGACTACACTCCGCCCGCGCACCGCTGCGAATTTGTCCGAAATCTCGATGGCGTTCGCTGGATCAACGACTCGAAAGCCACGAATCTGGACGCCATGGCGCAGGCCCTTCGCTCCGCCTCGGGGCCGGTTGTTTTGATCGCCGGCGGGAAAGACAAGGGATTCGAGTTCGACGACATTTCGGAACTCGTCGAATCAAAGGCCAGAGCGGCGGTCCTGATCGGCGAGATGCGCCAACGCATCGCCGGATCCTGGAAAAACACCGAATGCCATTGCGTCGACTCGCTGGAAGAGGCCGTGGCGGTTGCCCAAAAGCTCGCACGCCCCGGTGACATCGCCCTCTTTTCCCCGGGAACCTCCTCGTTCGACATGTTCCGCAACTACGGCGAGCGCGGAAACCTATTCAAAAATTTCGTTCAACAACTCCAAACCACCACACCCTGAAAAACCATGCTGTTCAAAAAACCAACCGCCACACCACAACGCTCCAACCGCCGCCTGGTTCCGCGCAAAAGGCTCCATGCCCGCGCGGCTTCGAGCCGCGAGGAAATCGACGACTATGAATCCGAAGCCGAGCCGAGCATGAAACTCTCCCAAGCATTCATTGTGGTTCTCATCCTCCATGTCGTCGCAGTGGTGGGCATCTATGGCTTCAACAAGCTCAAGGAAACCTCCGCAAAACCGGTGGTCGCCAAGAAAGAGGCCGCGCCGGCGGTTTCTGAAAAAGCTAACGAGACTGTGGAGCCGTCGAAGCCTGCGGCTCCCGAGGTCAAGCCGGTGGAAGTCTCCGCCCAGACCTACACGGTGATGGCGGGTGACACCCTCAAGAAGATCGCCTCGAAGTTCAATACAAGCATCGAAGCGCTCGAAAAATCCAACAACCTCACCAGCAATTCGATCATCCGCACGGGTCAGGTTCTCGTCGTCGGAAAAGCATCGGGCGTGCAAACATCGCCGGCTCCCGCCAAGGCCGAGCCGGTCCCTTTGGCAAAAGCCACTCCCTCGGTTGTGGCCAAGCCCGCCCCGGCTCAACCCGTGGTCGCGAAAACAGCCCCCGCCGCGCCAACCCTGCCTGCTGCGCCTGCAGCTCCAGCCGCAACAGCCGGTGAAACGAAATCATCCGCCGGGCAATCCTATGTCGTGGCCAAAGGGGACAATCCCTATTCGATCGCAAAGAAGTTTAAGGTCACCCAAGAGGCGTTGATGAAAGCCAACAACATCGACGACCCCCGCAAGCTCAAGATCGGCCAGACTCTCGCCATCCCTTGAGCTTGAACTGTCAGCTGCACAAGTAACCCAACCATGCAAAAAAATGTCATCACGATCCTGATGCTGGCCGTTGCTGGATTGATCGCGCTCGGTCTGGTCATGCTTTTCAGCACCGGGGCGTATGCTCGCGACAGCCATGGCGACATGTATCTCTTCGTGAAGAGGCAGGGTTTTTGGCTCGTGGTGGGAATATTTGCCGCGTTGTTCGCAGCAAGTGTGGACTATCATTTCTGGCGCAAGTGGTGGTGGGCTGTCTTTGCGGGAAGTGTGTTCCTTTTGCTGCTTTGTTTCATTCCTCCGATCGGTCAGCGCCTAAATGGGTCTTCGCGCTGGATCAATATCGGTTTCGGAACGCTTCAGCCCAGTGAGTTTGCAAAAATCAGCTCGATCTTTTTTCTGGCTTGGTGGTTTTCCCGCGAGGACATCACTTTTGAAAAATTCAAAAACGGACTCCTGATGCCGCTTTCCGTATTGGCGATTCCAATGTTTCTGATCGTCATCGAGGTCGATATCGGAAACACCGCGCTCATCGGAGCCACCGCTCTCGCTGTCATGTTTGTGGCTGGAGCCGCATTGCGCTGGCTTGCCGTTCTTGCGCCGATGGCATTTGCCTCCATTTTCCTTGTCGCGCTGGCGGTGCCGGAGCGCGTTCAGCGTCTTCTCGCGTTCATGGACCCCGAGAAATACCGCCTCTGTGAAGGCCTCCAGCAATGGCAGGGACTCATCGCCTTCGGGTCCGGCGGTTTTGACGGGCTGGGACTCGGCGAGGGGCGTCAAAAAATGCACTACCTTCCCTACGCCCACACAGATTTTATTTTTCCGATGATCGGGGAGGAATTGGGTCTCAAGGCCACGGCGCTCACGGTCTTCGCATTTTTGCTCATCTTGGTCTGTGGCGGGTTGGTTTCAGGCAATGCCAGGGATCGATTCGGGATGCTGCTCGGTTTCGGCTGCACCATGCTCATCACGATTCAGAGCATTGTGAATTTCGGTGTGACCACTTCGCTTCTCCCGAACAAAGGCATGCCCCTGCCCTTCATCAGCTACGGCGGTTCGAACCTCGTGGTTTGCCTGTTTCTGATCGGACTTCTCGTGAATATCCACCGCCAAGGTCAGCCGCTCGTCTCGCGCTTTGCTCCTGTTCTTTTGCGGCCCCACATCGAACCCAGGGTATGAAACCTTTCAAAGCCATCATCGCCTGCGGTGGAACCGGTGGACACCTGTTCCCGGGTCTAGCGGTTGCGGAGACGCTTCACGCGCGTGGCCACGAGGTTTTGCTGTTTGTTTCCGAGAAGGAAATCGACGCCACCGCGCTTCAAGCCCACCCGGAGTTCCGCTCCGAAAAACTCCCCTCCGTCGGAATGCCATCGATGCTGATCTCGCCTGCCTTTGTCGGTTTCCTCCGTCGATTCTTGGAAAGCTATCGACACTGCAGATCGGTTTATCGGAAAACCCGGCCGTCTGTTGTGCTGGGAATGGGAGGCTTTACATCCACAGCTCCGATCCTTGCGGCGAGACTGGCGGGACTGCCGTGCTTCATTCACGAGTCGAACGCGGTTCCCGGCCGCGCGAACCGGCTTGCCGCCAAATTCGCCACACGGGTTCTATTGGGATTCGAGGACTGCAGGCCCTTCTTCAGCGGATCATCCTGTGTCGTCACCGGAACGCCTGTTCGCAAAAACCTCGGCCACCCCATCCCTCGCGAGGAGGCTCTGAAACATTTCCATCTCGATCCCACCCGCGTCACGCTCCTGGTCACCGGAGGCAGCCAGGGTGCCAGCGGCATCAACCAACTCCTCTTCAAATCCGCACCGCTCCTCCAAGCCGGAAATCTTCAAATCATCCACCTCACGGGAAAAAACGACGACCGCCTCGCCGCGGCGAACTACCAGCGCGACCAAATTCCGCACTATGTCGCGCCGTTCCACCACCGCATGGAGGAGGCCTATTCCGCTGCGGATTTGGTTGTGTCCCGCGCAGGCGCCTCGAGCTTGAGCGAGCTCGCGATGTTCGGCTTGCCCTCGATTCTTATTCCCTATCCCTACGCCACCGACGACCACCAGCAGGCAAACGCCGCGATTTTTGTCCGCGCCGGAGCGGCGGAGTTGATCAACGAAAGGGAAATTCAGCCCGATGTTTTCGCCGCTTCGCTTACGAAATTGCTGGAGAATCCGGAGCGCCGCGCCGCGATGGCCGCTGCTGCGCGCGGGCTTTCCCCCGAGTCGGCCGCCGCCAATGTCGCCGATGTCATGGAGCGCGCCGTTGCGGAGGGAATGAAATGAGGGCCGAAAAACTCCGAGATCTTCTGGCAGGTCCCGCCCCCGCAAAAATCCACCTCATCGGCGTGGCGGGTTCGGGCATGAGCGGCATAGCCGCCCTTCTCCTCGGTCTTGGCCACGATGTCGGCGGTTCCGACAAGGTCGACACGGTCGAGGTCGAACGGCTCTCCAAAAAAGGTCTCAGCTTTTCCTGTCCACACACGGCGGAATGCGTTCGCGGCGCGGACCTCGTGGTTTACTCCTCCGCCATACGGCCGGGTAATCCCGCCTATGACGAGGCGGCGCGCTTGGGGATTCCGATGGTTCGTCGTGCGGACGCTCTCGCGGCGATGATGGCCTCGAAGCAGGGCATCGTGGTTTGCGGAATGCACGGCAAGACGACCACCTCCGCGATGGCCGCCCACCTTCTTCGCGCCGGAGGTCTCAAACCCTCGCACTATGTCGGGGCGGAAATTCCGATCCTCGGCACAAACGCACGCTGGGATTCCGAGGGTGCGTATTTTGTCGCCGAAGGCGATGAGAGCGACGGCACGCTGGTGAACTACCATCCACGCCACGCGATCGTGCTCAACATCGAGCCAGAGCACTTGGACTACTACGAGAATCTCGATGCGATCGACGCCGTCTACACACGCCTCGTCTCGCAGACCTCCGGCCACATCATCTACTGCGCCGATGACAAAGGGGCCTCCCGAGTTTGCGCTGAAAATCCGCGCGCCATTTCCTATGGCCATTCGCCGTCCGCCCGATACCGGCTCGTGGATTTGGCGACAAAAAATTTCTGCTCCTATTTCCGCGTTCAGCGGGACAACGACATCCTCGGAGAAGTCATCCTCAACATCCCCGGCGCTCACAACGCCCTCAACGCTCTTGCGGCGATCGCTCTGGCCTCGGAGATCGGCGTGCCCTTTGAAAAAATCACCGCCGCGCTTGAGACATTCCGTGGAGCGCGTCGGCGGTTCGAAATTGTTTACGGCAGCCCGCGCCAGATCGTGGTTGATGACTACGGCCACCACCCGACCGAAATCGCCGCCACTCTTGCCACGGCGCTCACGGGGCCGAACAAGCGCGTAATCGTGATGTTCCAGCCCCACCGCTACACGCGCACCCGGGCGCTGAAGAACCTTTTTGGAATGGCCTTCCAAAAGGCCGATCATGTTTTCGTTTCGGACATTTATCCCGCCAGCGAGCCGCCGATTCCCGGGATCACCGGTCAGACGATTGTCGATGCCGTGGCAGAGAACGGTCATCCTTCGGTGAAGTTTGTTCCCGTGGTTTCAAGAATCCATGAAGCGGCCGGTGCGGTTTTGGAGGAGGGGGACCTCGTTATCAGCTTGGGTGCGGGCAACATCCACGAGGCTGGAACCCGACTCGCAAGCGATTTGAAAACCCGGGACCGCCTCTTGGAAGTAATGGGGCCGGGGCGGATCAAGCTTTACGAACTCCTTTCCAAGCACACCACGATGCGTGTGGGAGGTCCGGCGCAATTCTGGGCGGAGCCCGAAACCGAAGACGGCTTCGCGGACCTGGTGAGATTTTGCTTCGATGAAAACATCCCTCTGATGGTCATGGGGCGAGGATCGAACCTTCTCGTGCGCGATGGAGGAATTCCGGGTGTCGTGGCGCATCTCGCCCGGGGAGAATTTGCGAACCACGAAATCCAAGGAATGGAAATCTCGGCCGGCGTCGGCGTGAAATTCAAACAACTGACAGCGCTTGCACGCGGTGCGGGAATCTCCGGATTCGAGTGGATGGAGGGAATTCCCGGAAACCTCGGAGGCGGTCTTCGCATGAACGCCGGGGCGATGGGCATCCAGACCTTCGACCAGGTGGTGCGCGTCCGCTACTGTGATCAGGACGGAAATATTTTCACCAAAACCCCCGCCGAAATCGAGGTCCACTACCGGAGTGTTCCGATGTTCCGGCAGAACTTTGCGCTTTCCGCCGTCCTGCGCGGCCAACCGGGGACGCCCGCCGAGATTGATTCTGCGATCGCCGCCTCGGTGGCCAAGCGCCGCGCCAGTCAGCCTGTCGCCGCAAGCGCGGGATGCATTTTCAAAAATCCCGCCGAAATTCCGGCCGGTCGCCTCATTGAGGAACTCGGCTTGAAAAACCACTCGGTCGGCGCGGCGCGCGTTTCCGAGGTTCACGGCAACTTTATCGTCAACGACGGCGGCGCGAGCGCGTCGGACATCCTCGCGCTCATCCGTGAAATCCAGCAAGTCGCCGAACAAAGGCGCGGCATCCGCCTCGAGACCGAGGTCCAAATCACAGGGGTCGATTTATGAACAAAAAATATTCCGGAGTTTTGAAGGGTAAAAAGGTCGCGCTTCTCATGGGCGGACCCGGCAAGGAACGACCTGTCTCGCTCAATTCGGGGGCCGCCGTCGCCAAGGCGCTTCGATCGGTCGGGGCAGAGGTTGCGGAGATCGATGTGACCGGTCCGGATTTTCAACTCCCGGAAAAAATCGATCTCGCGTTCAACATGATCCACGGGACATTCGGCGAGGACGGCGAATTGCAGGAAATCCTCGACCGGCTAGGGGTTCCCTACACCGGCGAGGGCGGGAGAGGCAGCCGCCTGGCCTTCGACAAGATCGCCAGCAAAAAGAAATTCGACGCGGCCGGCGTGCCGAACGCGAAATGGGAAATTCTCTCCGAGGGAGGCGGGCCATCGATTTCTCTTCCGCTCGTCGCCAAGCCGCCCCGCGAGGGATCCAGCGTGGGGGTTCACATAGTTCAAAATCCGGAGGAACTTGCTCCGGCGCTCGAGGATTGCTTTTCGCGGGACAGCGAGGTGCTCATCGAGGAGTTCGTGCGTGGCCGTGAACTGACCGTCGGCATCGTGGGCGGCGAGGCTCTGCCGATTGTTGAAATCGTGCCGAAGGTTGATTTCTACAGTTACGAAAACAAATACACCAAAGGCAATTCGGACTACTTCTGTCCCGCGCGTCTGGATGAAGATGTGGCTCGGGCCGTCCAAGGCGCCGCCCTCGCCGCGCACCGGTCGCTGGGGTTGGAGGTCTACTCGCGCGTGGATGTTTTGCTCGATGCAGCGAACAAGCCCTTCGTTCTCGAGGTCAACACGATCCCGGGCATGACGGAAACGAGTCTTTTGCCAAAAGCCGCCGCGGTGGCGGGCGTCGATTTCGCCTCGCTTTGCGAGGAAATCGCGGGTCTGTCACTTTGCGCTAGGGGTCGCGAAAGATGAAGAACCGGATTCTGAAAACTCCCGCAAGTCGCCGGACACCGCGTGGACAGCGGATGCTGAATGTGAAAATGAGGGCAGCAACCGCGAAGCGAAAACGCCAGCAGTTGTTGATGACCTTTTCGATGGCTGTGATCGGCTTGTCGCTTCTTTGCGGGGTCGTGTGGTTTGGAATCAGCCGCGGTTTGGACAAATTCTTTTTCTCCAACCCCGCCTACAATCTCACCGAACTCGAACTGGAGTTGGATGGCATCCTGACGCCGGAGGATCTGCGCGAGGAAACAGGAATCCTGGAGGGGAAAAACATCTTCGAGTTGGACATCAATGAGGCCGACCGCCGACTTCGCGAGATTCCCATGGTGGCCGATGTAACGATCGAGCGTGTTTTGCCGAACCGGATGCACATTGTTCTTCAAGCACGCGAACCGGTGGCTTGGGTCTCGTCTTCAACGGATCCTTCGACGCCGTTCGATGTTTCCAGCATGCTGCTAGTGGACGGCTCCGGATTTTTGATGCGTCCCCGTCTCATTCCACAGGAGTTCCACAGCCTGCCTGTCATCTACGGGGTTAATTCCGCCGAGATTCTGGAGGGAAAACCCCTTCACAATGACGATCTGAAAAAAGCGATCGCGCTTCTCGATGAAGCTTCCGCCAGGCCGGACTCGCTGGTTCGCCTGCGCTCGCTTAATATCTCCAAGGGCTACTGCATCGACACGATCACCGATCAAAACGCCCGCGTGAAATTCGGCCGTTCGGATTTCAGCGGCCAAGTTGATAAACTCCACCGGCTTCTCGTCCATTGCCGCGACACCGGGCGGGAACTCGATTCCGTGAACCTCATGGTCTCCAAAAATACCCCTGTGAAATTTGTGATGGCATCGCTCGCGCCGCCGGCGAAAGCGGGAGCCTCGGCAACGAAATCCAAACAAAAAAACTGATGTCCAAGGAAAGAATCCATGTTGGTCTGGAAATTGGAACCACCAAGGTTTGCGCCGTGGTGGCGGAGTGCGGAAGGGATGGCGAAATCCGTCTGCTCGGGGTCGGGGAGA
>CAWUMN010000010.1:0-21083 GCA_963923595.1 uncultured bacterium | reverse complement strand
CCCGTCCGCCGGAAACCCGAATGGGTAAAGGTAAAGGCCAGCCCGAGTATTGGGTCGCCGTGATTCGCCCGGGCAACATCCTTTTTGAATTGGATGGTGTCTCCGAAACAATCGCCCGCGAGTCGCTGCGCCTCGCCGCTAACAAGCTCCCGGTCCGGACCCGCTTCATCACCCGCCACCACGCCAGCTGACCTCGCCATGAAGATTCAGGAAATCCAAGAACTCACCGAGAAGGAACTCCTCGCCCGCAAGCGGGAGTTGAAAGAGGAGATTTTTAACCTCCGCATTCAGCAGCAGAGCGGCCAACTCGAAAAACCGCACCTCATCCGTGCCGCGCGCCGCAACATCGCCCGCGTCGAAACTGTCCTCAGCCGCAAGGCCGCCGAGGCATCCAAGAAATAACCAGCCATGGCAGAAACAACCGCTCCCGAAACAGCCGAAGCCCGATCGCTCCGCAAGGTTCGTGTCGGCGAGGTCGTGTCCAACAAAATGGATAAAACCATCGTCGTCCGCGCCGTCACCCGCGTCCCGCACCCGAAGTTCGGCAAAATCACGAAGCATGTCTCCAAGTTCCATGCCCATGATGAAAAGAACGAGGCCCAGATCGGCGACCGCGTCAGCATCATGGAAACCCGCCCGCTTAGCAAAACCAAGCGCTGGCGTCTCGTTGAAGTCCTTAAGCACTAATTCCAAGCCATGATTCAGATCCGCTCCCGCCTCGATGTCGCCGACAACACCGGCGCCCGCATGGCCACCATGATCGGTGTCATCGGAAAGGCCACATCCAAGGCCCAAATCGGCGACATCATCACCGCCAATGTGAAGGAGGCCTCCACCGGAGGCACCGTCAAAAAAGGTGATGTCGTTCGTGCCGTTGTCGTTCGCACCAAGCAACCCGTCCGCCGCGAGGATGGCTCCGCGCTCCGTTTCGACAGCAACGCGATTGTCATCATCGACAAGGACTCGAACCCGCGCGGAACCCGCATCTTTGGCCCCGTTGCCCGCGAACTCCGCGAGAAAAACTTCATGAAGATCATTTCCCTCGCACCGGAGGTCCTATGAGCAAGCCCAAGTTCCATGTCCGCCGCGGCGACACCGTTCAGGTGATCACCGGAAACCATAAAGGCGCCACCGGAAAAATCCTCGAGATTCGTGCCGACAAGGCCCAAGTCGTCGTCGAGGGTGTCCGCATGATCAAGAAACACCAGCGCAAATCGCAGCAGCATCCGAATGGCGCGATCATCGAGCGCGAAGGCCCCATCCATGTTTCCAATGTGAAAATCGTGGAAAAAGCCGCCACCGACAAGAAGGCCAAGAAAGCCGCCTGAGACCAGCCATGAGCCAAGAACCCGAACTCCTGACCGACTACAAGACGCGAGTCCTTCCCGCGCTCCGCGAGAAGCACGGTTACAAAAACATCCATCAGATCCCCAAAATCTCGAAAGTGGTGATCAACACCTGCATCGGTTCCGCGCAGGACACCAAGGAGGCCTTGGAAATCGCCAAGTCCGAGTTGACCACTATCAGTGGCCAACGCCCGGTGACCACCACTTCCAAGAAAGCGATCTCGAACTTCAAGCTTCGCCAAGATCAGGCCATTGGCGCCAAAGTCACCCTCCGCGGCCGCATCATGTATGAGTTCCTTGAGCGCCTCATCAAGACCGCTCTGCCCCGCATCCGCGATTTCCGCGGTGTTTCGGCGCGTGCCTTCGACGGCCAGGGAAACTACACCCTTGGCGTCGCCGACCAGTCGATTTTCCCCGAGATCGAACTCGATCGCATCAAAAAGAACATCGGCTTCGATGTCACGATCGTCACCACAGCCCGCACCAATGGCGAGGCGAAATCGCTCTTGACCGAGTTGGGCATGCCCTTCGTCGACAAGGCCAAGAAGGCCCCTGCCAAGGCCGCCGAACCCGCCGCTTGATTAACCCGTTATGAACGATCCCATTTCCGACATGCTTACCCGCCTGCGCAACGCCACTGCGGCGGGCCAGTCTTCGCTCACGCTTCCCTACTCCAAGCTCAAGAGCGACATCGCCCAAATCCTCAAGAAGGAAGGCTACATCAAGGAGACCGAACTCGTCACCGAGGATGGTCGCCAAGCGATCAAGATTCAAACCAAATTCGTCAACAAAACCAGCGCCATCTCCGGTCTCAAGCGTGTGAGCCGACCCGGTCTGCGCCGCTATGTGGGCTCCGCGGAAATTCCCCGCGTCCTCGGCGGCATGGGCATCGCGGTCCTATCCACCTCCCGCGGCATCCTGACCGGCCACGAGGCGCGCAAGCAAAAAGTCGGCGGCGAATTGCTCGCCTACATCTGGTAAGCCATGTCACGCATCGGTAAAAAACCCATCACCATCCCTGCCAAGGTCAAAGTGGCCGTCAACCCCGACAGCTCCGTGCTCGTCGAGGGCCCGAAGGGAAAACTCGAATGGAAACTCCCGGCCTCGATCTCTGCACAAGTGGAAGGCGAAAAACTCGCCGTCAACCGCGCTGGCGATGACCGCGAACACAAGGCCCTCCATGGCCTTTCCCGCGCCCTTCTCTCCAACATGATCGTTGGCGTCACGAACGGCTTCAAGCGCGATATGGAAATCCACGGCGTCGGTTTCAAGGCCGCCGTTCAAGGCAAAGTCCTGAACCTCAGCCTCGGCAAGTCGCACCCCATCCTTTTCAACATTCCAGAAGGTGTGAAAATCACCGTCACGGATAACACCAAGCTCAGCATCGAGGGCATCGACAACCAAGTGGTTGGACAGTGTGCCGCCAACATCCGTGCCTACTACCCACCCGAGCCCTACAAGGGCAAAGGCGTCCGCTTCGCCGGGGAACAACTCCGCCGCAAGGAAGGCAAAACCGTCCAATAAGCCATGTCTGCTACCGATAAACGCAAAATCCGTCACACCCGCCTTCGCAAGAAGCTCGTCGGCACGCCCGCCCGCCCTCGTCTCGCGGTTCATTTCTCCGGCCGTCACATCACTGCTCAAGTCATTGATGACTCGATTGGCAAGACGCTCGTTTCGGTCCACACGACCGAGCCCGAGGTTCGTGCCAAGGCCAACGCCCGCGCCAATGTGGCCATTGCTACCGAGGTCGGCAAGTTGATCGCCCAACGCGGCTCCGCTCAAAAAATCTCGCAGGTCGTCTTCGATCGTGGCGGGTTCAAATACCATGGCAAAGTCAAGGCCTTGGCCGACGCCGCCCGCGAAGGCGGATTCCAATTCTAAGAACGACACCATGCCTCCGAAACCCAACAGAGAAAAAAGACAATCCCGCCCCGAGACTCCCAGGGAGCCCAAGGAAATCACCGAAAAAGTGGTTTTCATCAATCGTTGCGCAAAGGTCGTGAAAGGTGGACGCCGTTTCAGCTTCAGCGCCCTGATCGTTGCCGGTGATCAAAAAGGCAAGGTCGGTGTCGGTTTCGGCAAGGCCAACGAGGTCAGCGAAGCCATCCGCAAGGCCACCGACGCTTCCAAGAAGCGCATGGTCAAAGTCGCGGTTCAGGAAAACACCATCCCGCATGAAGTCACCGGTGAATCCGGTGGCGGCCGCGTGTTGCTCCGCCCCGCCTCGCCGGGAACCGGCGTCATCGCCGGCGGTGGAGTCCGTGCCGTCCTTGAAGCTGTGGGTATCCGTGATGTCCTCGCCAAGTCCCTCGGCTCCAGTAACCACGCGAATGTCGTGAACGCCACGATCGCCGCGCTCCAACAACTCCGTCCCAAGGAGGAAATCTTTAAACTCCGCGGAAAAACCATCCGCAAACCTGCCGCTTCCGAAGCTGTTGCAGAACCAGTCGCCGCCTGATTCCGATGAGACTCCATACTTTAAAACCCAATCCCGGTTCCAAACACCGCCGCAAGCGCCTCGGTATCGGCGAAAGCTCCGGCAAAGGCAAAACCTCGGGCAAAGGCCACAAGGGTCAGAAAGCCCGCTCCGGCGGCTCGATCCGCCTCGGTTTCGAGGGCGGCCAGATGCCGATCTACCGCCGCTTGCCCAAGCGTGGCTTCAACAACGCCGCGTTCAAGACCGTTTATGGCGTCGTGAATCTCGACACCCTGGAGAAAAATTTTTCCGCTGGGGATTCCGTAACCGAAGAAGCTCTTCGCAAACTCGGCCTCGTGAAAGGCCGCTTCGACGGGGTGAAAATCCTCGCTCGCGGCGAGATTACCAAGGCCCTCACGGTCGAGGTGGATGAGGTGAGCGATTCCGCCCGCGCGAAGATCGAAAAAGCCGGAGGCAAAGTGGTGCTTCCAAAAGCCGAAGCGGCCTAATTGGTTGCATTCTTGGAATCCTCGCGTGAACCCAAAGATTCTGTCGCCGGGTAGTCTCTCGAAGGCATGATCAGCGCGTTCGCCAATATTTTTAAAATCCCCGAACTCCGCACCCGCGTGCTTTTTACGCTGGTTGCGATCGTTATCATACGCGCCGGTTCGGCCATCACGACTCCCGGTGTCAATGCCGAGGTGCTTCACCGCTGGTTCCTCGATCGTGCCGATGCCGCCTCTGCGGGCGGTGTGGCGGCGTTGTTCAACCTCTTCAGCGGCGGGGCGCTCGCCAACTGCGCGATTTTCTCGCTCGGCGTGATGCCATTCATCAGCGCCTCGATCATGTTGCAGCTTCTAACAGCTGTGATTCCCCAGCTCGGCAAGCTGGCCCGTGAGGATGGCGGGCGTCAGAAAATCATGCAATATACCCGTTTCACCACAATCGGGCTTTGCATTTTCCAAGCATATCTCCTGGCGCGCTCCTTTGAGAATCCGCAGTCGAATCCCTTCCTCCCCGGAATCATGGATACGATCAACAAAATCGGCCTTCCGCTGGTGACAATGCCGGGGTTTGGATTTCACTTGCTCACGATTGTCACCATGACCTCTGGCACGATGCTTCTGATGTGGCTGGGTGACCAGATCACCGAGCGAGGAATTGGCAACGGTATGTCTATCATCATCACGGTGGGCATCCTCGCCCAGTTGCCGGCCGGATTGATCCAAGCCTGGCGCACCTTTGTTCCATCCGGTGCCGAAGCTCAAAGTGCTGTTAGCCCAGTGGTTTTGGTTCTAATGATTGCCTTCCTGATCTTTGTGATCGCGGCCGTCATTGCCGTTACCCAAGCCCAGAGAAAGATCAGCGTCCAATACGCGAAGCGCGTCGTGGGCCGTAAAGTCTATGGCGGCCAGACCCAATACATGCCGTTGAAGGTCAACTACGCCGGCGTCATGCCGATCATTTTCGCCCAAGCCATCCTGCTTTTCCCCTCGACCATTTTGAACATGGCCTTCCCCGGTGTCGGCTGGGCTCAAGATTTGTCGAATTTGCTCACCTACGGCTGGCTTCACTACTTCTTCTACGCGCTGATGATTTTCTTCTTCAGCTATTTCTGGGTGGCCACACAATTTCAGCCCGTCCAGATCGCCGACGACCTCAAAAAATACGGCGGCTTCATTCCCGGAGTTCGCCCCGGCAAGCCTACGGCGGATTTTCTTGATTACACGATGACGCGCCTGACTTTCGCCGGCGCGATTTTCCTCACCGCCATCGCCGTTCTCCCGCAGTTGCTGAGCCAAACCATGAAGGTCCCCTACATGACCTCACAATTTTTCGGCGGCACGGGATTGCTGATTATTGTCGGTGTCGTGCTCGACACCATGCGCCAGGTCGAAACCCACCTCCTCCAGCGCCACTACGACGGATTCCTTCGCAAGGGTCGTATCCGTAGCGCGCAGGAGTCCCGCAGCCGTATCGGCGGTGGCCAAGCACTCAACGACCAGACGCTCGTCTGGATGTATGCCGCGCTGGGAATCCTCGTCATCGCCGGCGTGACCATTTACTTCGCGACGCGCTTCTAGCCGCGTTTTCCCGGCCTTGAAAAACTCCGCTGACTCGACCGTCCCTTCGTCCCCCGGCGAAACCCAGCGCTCACTTTTCATTGCCCGCCCATGATTCCGATCAAGCGGCCCCACGAGATTGAAAAAATGCGCCAAGCCGGCGAGTCCGCTGCGTGGATTTTGCAGGAACTCGCCAACATGATCGCGCCCGGCGTGACCACCGGGGAGGTTGACCACCGCGCCTCCCAGTTGATGTCCGAGGCCGGAGTCAAAAGTGCCTTCCTCGGCTACAAAAAATTCCCCGGCCACATTTGCATCAGCCTGAATGAAGAGGTCGTCCACGGCATCGGCGGCTCGCGCCGGATTGCCTACGGCGACATCGTGAAAATGGATGTCGGCATCATTCGCGATGGTTGGATCGGCGACAACGCCACCTCGGTCGCCGTCGGAATCATCGATCCCGAAATCGAGCGCCTCCTCACCGTGACCGAGCGAATCTTGGAAGGCGCTGTGGAACTCGCGCGCCCCGGCAATCGGGTCGGCGACATCTCGCATTTTGTCGAGTCCGAGGCGGTGAACAACGGCTTCAGCGTCGTCCGCGAATTTGTCGGCCACGGCGTTGGCCGCCGACTCCACGAGGATCCCCAGATTCCCAATTTTGGAAAACGCGGCAGCGGGCCGAAACTCAAGGCCGGAATGACCCTCGCGATCGAACCCATGATCAACATGGGAACCGAGAAAGTCCGCATCCTTCCTGACAAGTGGACCGCCGTCACCGCCGACGGACTACCCTCCGCGCATTTCGAGCACACCGTGCTGGTCACCGACAGTCAACCCGAAGTATTGACATGGGCAAGAAAGACGCTATCGAAGTAGCGGGAAAGGTCGTCGAACTACTTCCGAACACCATGTTCCGAATCGAACTCGACAACGGCCACCGAGTGCTCGCCCACATTTCCGGAAAGATGCGTTTGAACTTCATCCGTATCCTTCCTGGAGACCGGGTCGTGTTGGAAATGTCGCCCTATGATCTCACGAAGGGCCGCATCACCTACCGTCACAAGGAATCGTCGTCACCTCAACTAACCAAAAAATCATGAAAGTCCGAGCCTCAGTAAAAAGATTGTGCGAAGCGTGCAAAATCGTTCGCCGCAACAATGTCATCCGCGTGGTTTGCAAAAATCCGCGCCACAAACAGAAACAGGGCTAAGCCCGCAACCAGAAAAAACGAAAAATGCCCCGCTTACTTGGAGTAGACATTCCCGGCGACAAACGCATCGAAGCCTCCCTCCCGTATATTTACGGACTAGGACCGAGCAACTCGAAGAAGATTCTCGAACAAGCCAACATCGATCCCAACATCCGCGCGAAGGACCTCTCGCCCGAACAACTCAACGCCATCATCGTCGCGATCAACGCGAATAAAATTCCGATCGAAGGCGACCTCCGCCGAGAAGTTCAAGGCAATCTCAAGCGCCTCCAGGCGATCAACTGCTACCGCGGCATCCGCCACCGTCGTGGCCTTCCAGTGCGCGGCCAGCGCACCGGCACCAATGCCCGCACCCGCAAAGGCCCGCGCAAAACCGTCGGCGTTCAGCGCAACAAGGATGCCAAGGCCGGCAAAGTCTAACCCTGCAATTTAAAAAATCATGAGCGAAGAAAACCAAACACCCGCCGCCGAGCCCGCGGCCCCCGCGCCTGCGGCCGCAGCACCTGCCGCTACGGCGGAAGCCGCCGCCCCAGCCAAGAAAGCGCCCGCCAAAAAAGCCGCGCCGAAGTCCAAGAAAGCCGCCGGAGAAGCCGCCGCGCCAGCCACCGGTGCCCCGTCCGCTGCCAGCATCTCGCTCGATGACACCATCGAGCCCATCAAGATCGTCAAGGCCAAGGGCAGCAAAGGCGTCACCCAGGGCATCGCCCATGTCCAAGCCAGCTTCAACAACACCATCATCAGCATCACCGACCTCCGCGGTTCCGTGATCGGTTGGTCCAGCGCCGGCAAGTGCGGCTTCAAAGGCTCGCGCAAAAGCACCGCCTATGCCGCCCAGATGGTCGCGCAGGACGCCTGCCGCCAGGCGATGGGCCATGGCCTCAAAGAGGTCGAGGTTCGCGTCAAAGGCCCCGGCTCCGGCCGTGAATCCGCCGTCCGCGCCATGCAGGCGATCGGACTTGAGGTCACAACCATCCGCGATGTGACTCCGATCCCGCACAACGGTTGCCGCCCTCCGAAACAGCGCCGCGTCTGATCCCGCATCGAATCTAGAAAATCAAAACCTAAAACTTCCGAAAAATGGCTCGTTACACCGGACCCAAAACCAAAATCAGCCGCCGCTATGGCGTTTTCCTCGGCGGATCGCCGAAGGCCTTCGAAAATAAAAGCTACCCTCCCGGCATGCATGGCCCGAAGGGCTCACGCCGCAAGCAGACCGACTACTCGATGGCCCTCGCCGAGAAGCAAAAGCTCCGCCACCAGTATGGCGTGCTCGAGCGCCAATTCCGTCGCTACTTCGAGATCGCAAGCCGCCGCCGCGGCGTCACCGGCGTGATCCTGCTCCAACTCCTCGAGACCCGCCTCGACAATGTCGTGCAAAAAATGGGCTTCTCGAAAACCCTGCGCGGAGCGCGCCAGATGGTCGGCCACGGCCATGTCACCGTCAACGGCCGCAAGACCAACATCTCCTCGATGAACCTCAAGGCCGGCGATGTCGTCGCCATCAAAGCGAGCGACAAATCCAAGCGCCTCGGCAAGCGCGGTGTCGAACTCACCCAGATCGTCACCGTTCCCGACTGGCTCCTCGTTGATAAAGAAAACCTCAGCGGCACCGTGGTCCGTATCCCCTCCCGCGAGGAGATCAATCCCATCGTGAACGAGCAGCTCGTCGTCGAACTCTACGCGCGCTGATCGGCTTTCCCGCCAAAAGCGAAACGCGTCCCGCGAAAACGGGGCGCGTTTTTCTTTTTTCCCATCGCCTCCCCTCCCGCTTGCAAGTGCGGGCACCTTCAAGAAAATTCATCACATGAATCATTTCGAAGACGAAGAACTCCGCTGGTTTTGCGTGAAAACGAAACCCCGCAACGAATCCGCCGCCCGCCGGATGCTCATGCGCGATGTCGGCATCGAGGTGTTCTGCCCGATGATTCGTTTCGAGCGCGCCCGCAGCAGCGGCAAGGTGAAGGTCACCGAAGCCATGTTCCCCGGCTATGTTTTCGCCCGGTTCAACTACCGCGTCCAGCACCGCCATGTTCAAGGCACGCTCGGCGTGAGCACCATCGTCCGCTTCGGCGGCATCCCCTCGGTCGTTCCGGACAATGTCGTCGAGGAACTCCGAGCCTCGGTGGTCGACCAGGAAACCATCGAAATCCCGACCACTATCCAAGTCGGCGAGGAAGTGCAATTAATCGAAGGCCCCTTCAGCGGCATCCGCGCCTTGGTCACCCAAGTCCTCCCCGCCCAGGAGCGCGTGAAAGTCCTCCTCGAAATCCTCGGCATGGAACGCGAGGTTGAAGTCGAAAGCTCCCGCGTGCTACCCAAAATCAGCCACCCGCTCGCCTCCCGCTGAAACAGAAGGGCAGCACGGCTGCTCAGCCGCGCGGAGATTGAATCTGCTGACTGGCTGCCGGTTTTTTCTCGGGCGTCGCGGCCGGTTTGCGGGGAATCGCCCGCATGTTCGGCTGGCGCATGACCGGGATTTCGCGGAGGGCCTGGATTTTGACTTTGGCGAGGCCGCGATCGTAGGTGCCGAGTTGCTTGGCGGCGACGACGCTCAGGTCGATGATCCTCCCGCGCACAAAGGGGCCGCGGTTGTTGATACGGACGACGACCGACTTGCCGGTTTTCAAATCCGTGACGCGCACGGGCGTGTTGAAGGGGAGTTTTTTGTGGGCGGCGGTGACATCGCCCTGCCGGTAGGTCTCGCCGTTGGCGGTGAGGTGGCCGATCCAGCGTCCGCCATACCAGGAGGCGATGCCGGTCTCGGGCGCTATCGGGGCGTCCACATAGACATGCGATTCCTTGCCCGGGATGCGCTCGAAAACCCCCATCGGGGTCCGGCAACCGGTCAGCGCGGCCAGGATGGCGCAGGCAGCGGCAAGTTGGAAAAACGCTCGTGTCATTTCGCGGGTGAACCGGCGTCGTATTTCGACAACCGGCCGATCAACTCGGGAGGAATGTGGGCCGTGATCATGGCGGTCGATTCGCCGTATTTCAAATCCAGAACATGGCCGACGCGGTGGAGTTCGGCGAGCAGGGCCGGCTCGGTGAGGGGAATCTCGAATCGACCCTGCATGCGCCAAGCGGCGAGGCGGATTTCGAGTTCCTCGATGAGCCGGGGGACTCCCTCGCCAGTGTGCGCGGAGACCGCGACGCTGCCGGGATACCTCGCGAGGTTCGATTGAACGATCTCAGGGTCGGTGACGAGGTCGCATTTGTTGAAAACCATGATCGTCTGCTTGCCTTGGGCGTCGAGTTCACCGAGCACGGCATCGACCGCCTCGATCTGATCTGCGTGGCGGGGGTGGGCGAGGTCCACGACATGGATGAGCAGGTTGGCGAGTTGCACCTCCTCGAGCGTGGCCTTGAAGGATTCGATGAGCGTGTGGGGGAGCTTGCGGATGAAGCCCACCGTGTCCGTGAGCAAAACCTTCTGGTGGTTCGGCAGGGTGATCTGGCGCGTGGTGGGATCGAGGGTTTCGAAAAGCCGGTCGCGGGCCTCGACGGCGGATCCCGTGAGGCGGTTCAAAAGCGAGGATTTGCCGGCGTTCGTGTAGCCGACGAGCGAAACGAACGGCCAGTTGTGTCGCAGGCGGCCTTCGCGCTGGATGCCCCGGTGTTTGCGCACCTCTGCCAATTCGCGCTCGAGCCGGGCGATACGGTCCTGCACGCGGCGGCGGTCCACCTCGAGCTGGGTTTCGCCTGGGCCTCGCGTGCCGATGCCGCCGGTCTGGCGCGAGAGGTGGCTCCACATGCCGGTGAGGCGGGGAAGGAGGTATTGGAGCTGGGCGAGTTCGATTTGCAGGCGCCCCTCGCGCGTGCGCGCCCGGCTGGCGAAAATATCGAGGATCAGCTGGGTGCGGTCGATCACCTTGCGGTTCGTGAGTTCCTCGAGGTTGCGGCTCTGCGCGGGGGAGAGCTCGTCGTCGAAAATCACGGAGCTCGCCTGTTTTTCCCCCGAGGTTTTGGCGATCTCCTCGGCCTTGCCTTTGCCGATGTAATAAGGCGCCGTGGGTTTGTCCAAGCGCTGCACAACCGTCTCCACGACCCTCGCCCCGGCGGTGTCGGCGAGTTGGCGGAGCTCGTCGAGCGAGTCGGCCAAATCCCAGCGCGAGACGCCTTCGTGCTCGAGGCCGACCAGAATGACGCGTTCGGCGGCGGGGATCATGGCGCTTGGGCCGCGAGGATTTCGAGGGCTCGCGAGAGGGCGGATTCGGGTTGGGGGATGGTGGTCAAATCAAGTGTGGGGAAATTAAATTGCGTGCGGCACCAGGTCAATTGGCGCTTCGCGTAGCGCCTGGTCGCCGTGACGATCGCCTGGTGGCAGGCGTCGAGCGGGGTTTTGCCGGCGAGGAAATCCTCGATGTCGCAAAACCCGATCGCCCGCCGCGCGCCGTCCCCGGCGTGGGCCGCCTGCCGGACCTCGTCGATCGCCCCGCCGGCGAGCATTTGAGCAACATTCGCTTCGATGCGGGCCCGCAAATCCTCGCGCTCGCGGACGAGAATCAGTCCACGGAATTCATTGGAGGGATTTTTCCAAGACTCCCGTGAGTCGGCAAGCGGACGCCCGGTTTGCAGGACGATCTCCAACGCACGGCGCACGCGGACAGGATTTTTGAGGTCGATGGTTTCGAGACAGGCTGGGTCGATTTTGCCCAATTCCTCGATCGCCGACTCGAGCGTCATCGACGAAATCCTCGCGCGGAGTTCGGGATCGAGCGGCGGCATTTCGGCGAGGCCATGCGTGAGGGCCTTGAGGTAAAGGCCGGTGCCGCCGACGAGGATGGGGAGCTTGCCGCGCGATTGGATCGCGGCAATGGCTTCGCGCGCGGCCTTGGCGTAGCGGGCGGCGTCGAAATTTTCCCTCAAATCCAAAAAACCGACGAGGTGGTGGGGAACGGCGGCGCGTTGTTCGGGGGTTGCCTGGGCGGTGAGAACCGGTAGCCCAGCGTAGATCTGGAAGGCGTCGGCTCCGAGGATTTCTCCATCGAGTCGCCCGGCGAGCGCCACGGCGAGGGAGGATTTGCCCACACCGGTCGGCCCCGTCACGATGACCGGACGGGGCCTTTCGGCGTTTGAGTTTTCGTTATTCAGCGGCGGCGGCGGACTCGGCGGGAGTCGCCGATTCCTGCTGGCGTTCGGAGCGGCGCTCCTCCACGGCCTTCGCTCCGCTCACGACGAGCTTGCGGCCCATGAACTCCTTGTCGTGGAGTTCGGAGACGGCGCGCTTCGCCTCGTCGATCGATTGCATTTGAATGAAGGCGAAACCCTTCGAGCGCATCGTGTGGCGGTTCACGACGATCTCGACATTCTGGACCGAGCCGACTCCGTTGAAGAGTTCGAAGAGATCGCTCTCGGCGGCGTCGAACGACAGGTTGCCGACATAGAGCCGGGGCGAGGTGACTTCCACGACCTCCGGAGTGCGCATGCCGGTCGGGCGTTCGCTGCGGCTGCTCCGCTCGCGCGGGGCGCGTTCGGTGGAGCCATTTTCAGAGGAGCGGGGGCGCCGCTCGCGTTCGGTGCGGGCGGGACGCTCGGGCTCGTCTTTTTTGCCGGTGAAAAAGCCAATGATCCTGGCGATCAAGGAAGTCTCTTTTTTAGCGGGTTTTTCGTGTTGCTGTGTGGAGCGGGGCGTGCGGTTCGAGCGATCTTGACGGCGCCCTCCGCCGCGTCGCGAGGAGCGGCGTGAACCGCTCGGTGAGTATTCTGATGACATGGTTGTGTTTATTGCGTTGCGTTGGCAGCCGGTGCGGACGGGGAATCCTCCCCGCAAAAACGGCACGGCCGCGTGTTGGGCCTCGGGCGATGCGTATCCCCTTGAAAATGCGTGCTGAACACACGCCGCAAGGAACATGAATGACGCGATGAATTCAGACCAATGACCGATCAAAACTGGGTCGCTGGAGCTGGATTGCATAAACGAAAGCGCCTTAGGCTTGGGCAAATTCCCACACATCCCCGGCGAACTCAAGGAGCAATTTGGCGCAGATTCAGGTGCCCCGCGTATTGCCGAAGAGGCGAATGTGCAGGCGGTCGCAGAGGCGGTGGCCGTGGCGGAGGCAAAGGCCGACGAGCATTTCGCGGCGGGAATCGATCATGGCGGGGTCGGTGCCTTCGGGCATGAGGAGGATTTTTGAGGGGGAAATCTGGTGCCCGGTTGTGGCGAGGAGAGCGTGGATTTCGGGGAGGTCGGCTTCGCTCGAAACAACGAACTTGAGCTGGAATGGGTAGGCAGTCAGCCACTCGCGGAGAATTTCGGGGCGTAGGCGGGATTTTTCGTGGCGCTCGATCCAGGAGGTTTCGATCGAGCCGGGCGCGGGGGTGGAGTCGGCGAGCTTCGGGCTGATCGAAGCAAGGTCGCACGCGATGCCGCCGGGAGCAACGGTGCCGGCGGTTTCGATCGTGATGTGCTTGCCGAGCGCCCGTAGGGCGGCGGCGAGTTCGTGGATGCCGCGCGCGACCATCGGCTCGCCGCCGGTGAGAACGACATGGGCGGCGGGATGTTTTTTCACCTCGGCAAGGATTTGGTCGATCGACATCTCGGCGCCCTCGGGATTCCAGGAGGCATACGGCGTATCGCACCAACGGCAGCGCAGGTTGCAACCCGAGGTCCGGATGAAAACCGACGGCACGCCGGTGAGTTCGCCCTCGCCTTGGACGGAGTGGAAAATCTCTGAGATCAGCATGGCTTCGAGGGAAGCGGTCCGGCGGAAAGGTAGGTGGTCGGATCGGGAAGTCCCGCGAGCAGGAACGCCTCCCGGCGTTCGACGCAAGTTCCACACTCGCCGCAATGCGTCTCGCCGCCGACATAGCACGACCAGGTTCTCGAAAAATCCACGCCGAGTTCCGCGCCGCGACGGGCGATGTCGGCTTTCGTCATGGCGATGAACGGTCGCAGCACCTGAACTCCAGCGTAGGTGCCGAGCCGGATGGCATCGCCCATGGCGTGCATGAATTCCTCGCGGCAGTCGGGGTAGATCGCATGGTCGCCCGAGTGCGCCGCGATGACGAGGCCCTCGGCCCCCTTGCTCTCGGCAAACCCGGCGGCGATCGAGAGCATGATGCCGTTGCGAAAGGGGACGACGGTTTTTTTCATCGTCTCCTCCTCGTAGTGGCCCTTCGGAATCTCGCCGCCTTTTTGGAGTAGGTCGGATTCGAATTCGCGTCCGATGAAATCCAGCGGAACCGTCGTGTGCGGAACGCCGCAAGATTCCGCCTGCCACTTGGCAAAAGGAATCTCGCGGTCATTGTGCTTGGCGCCGTAGTGGAAACTCAGCGCCGCGACGATCTCATGCTCCCGCCGGGCGTGGTGAAGCGCCACGACGGAATCCATTCCGCCGCTCAGGAGCACGACGGTTTTCATCGGTGATTAAACAATCCCCACGGCGCGGAGTTTGTCCTCCACATGGCGGAAGTGACGGTCGGGCGAGCAGGCGTGTTGGATTTCCTCGGCCGAGAGGTGCGCGGAGACGGTGGGTTCCTCGGAGAGGTTCTTGGCGAGACCGCCGCCCTCGCGCCAGGTTTTCATCGCGGCGCGCTGAACGGCTTCGTAGGCGGCTTTGCGCTCCATGCCTTTCTCGGTGAGCATGAGGAGCGCGGCTTGGCTCGCGTAGAGGCCGCCGGTGAGTTCCATGTTCCGCCGCATGTTTTCGGGATAGACGATCAGCTTCGAAACGAGCTTGGTCAAAAGCGAGAGCATGTAGTCGAGCAGGGTGCAGCTGTCGGGCAGGATGATGCGCTCGACCGAGCTGTGGCTGATGTCGCGTTCGTGCCAGAGGGCGACATTCTCGAGCGCAGCCATGGCGTTTCCACGGATGACGCGCGCGAGTCCACTGAGCCGCTCGCCGGTGATCGGGTTGCGCTTGTGGGGCATGGCGCTGCTGCCTTTCTGCCCCTCGCTGAAATACTCCTCGACCTCCAAAACCTCGGTGCGCTGGAGGTGGCGGAATTCCGTGGCCCAGCGGTCGATGCTCGAGGCGATGATCGCGAGGGTCGTCATGAACTCGGCGTGGCGGTCGCGCTGGATGATCTGGGTCGAGAGCGCGGCGGCTTTGAGGCCGAGTTTTTCGCAAACGAATTTCTCCACGCGTGGATCGAGGTGGGCGTGGGTGCCGACCGCGCCGCTGATTTTGCCGACGCGGACGCGCTCGCGCATTTCGCGCAGGCGCTCGAGCGAGCGGGAGAACTCGTCATACATCAGCGCCATTTTGAGACCGAAGCTGATCGGTTCCGCGTGGATGCCGTGGCTGCGGCCGATCATCGGGGTGAATTTGTGCTCCTTCGCGCGGACGGCCACCGCTTCGCGGAGGGCGAGTAGATCGGCCTCGAGGAGGTTGCAGGATTCAAGCATCTGCACCGCGATGGTCGTATCGAGAAGGTCGGAGGAGGTGAGGCCCTGGTGAATCCAGCGCGAGGCGGGGCCGACATATTCGGCGACATTCTCGAGGAACGCGATGACATCATGGTTCGTGCGTTTCTCGATCTCGCTGATTTTTTCGATATCGAAGGCTCCCTTCGCGCGAATCTCGGTGGCGTCGGATTTCGGGATCGTGCCGAGTTCGGCCATCGCCTCGCAGGCGAGGGTCTCGATCTCGAGCCAGATTTCGAGTTTGCGTTGCTCGGTCCAAATGGACCGCATTTTCGGCAGGGAATAGCGTTCGATCATTGGGCGATCATCAAAACATCGGGAGGCGTTTCGGTAAAAGAAAAAGGCGGCGGAGGACTCACAGAACCTCCGCCGCCTTGGTTTTGACTGACTATTTTTAGATCGCCTTGTCGCCGGTTTCGTCGGTGCGGATGCGGATCGCCTCGTCGACTGGCGAGACGAAGACTTTTCCGTCACCGATTTTTCCGGTTTTGGCGGATTTCACGATGGCCGAGAGGGCGCCGTCGAGCGTGGAGTCTGCCACAACGACTTCGATTTTGATCTTCGGCAGGAAGTCCACGGTGTATTCACTGCCGCGGTAGATTTCGGTGTGGCCTTTCTGGCGGCCGAATCCTTTGACTTCGCTGACGGTCATTCCCTCAATGCCGAGGTCGGCGAGAGCTTCTTTCACCTCTTCGAGTTTGAAGGGCTTGATGATGGCTTCGATTTTTTTCATTGGAATTATTGGTAAGTGGTTTGGATTTGCTCCGACCGGCGGCCGCTTCCTGCGACCACCCGGCCGGAAGCGGAGTTGTTATTTCTCGAACAGGTAGCCTTCTTCGCCGTGCTCGGCCGTGTCCAAGCCTTCGGACTGCACTTCATCCGAAGCGCGGAGGCCGATGGTGAATTTCACGATGAGGGCAATGATCGTTGTAGCGACCACTGACATGACGATGGTGAGGGCGCAGGCCTTGAGTTGGTTCATGAGGAGCCCGTCCATGAGCTTCATGCTGTCGAGCACGCCGTTTGCTGCGGGATCAGCGAAGACGCCGGTGAGGATAGCGCCCATCGTGCCGCCCACGCCGTGGACACCGAAGGTGTCGAGCGCGTCATCATAGCCGAGCATTTTCTTGAGGTAGACAACCGCGAAGAACGGAACGATGCCAGCGAGCACAGCCATGATCATCGCGCTGGCCGGGGTTACAAATCCGGCGGCGGGAGTGATGACTACGAGGCCTGCGACGATGCCCGAGCAGAAGCCCAGCACGCTGGGTTTGCCGCGGGTGATCCACTCGACCAAAGCCCAGACGAATCCGGCGGTGGCGGCGCAGAGGAAGGTGGTCGTGAAGGCGTTCGAGGCGATGGCGTCGGCGCCGAGCGCGGAGCCGGCGTTGAAGCCGAACCAGCCGACATAGAGCATGCCGGTGCCGACCATGCAGAGCACCATGGAGTGCGGGGCCATCGGTTGTTTTCCAAAGCCGAGGCGTGGCCCGAGGATGATGCAAAGAATGAGCGCGGACCAGCCGGAGCTCATGTGAACGACTGTGCCGCCGGCGAAGTCGATGGCTTTGATGCCGGCGCTGGCGTTAAGCGGTCCGCACATGAAACCGTTTGCCGCCCAGACCATGTGGGCGAGCGGGAAATAAACCACGAACATCCAGATCGCGGTGAAAAGAAGCACGGCGGAAAATTTCATGCGCTCCGCAGTGGCGCCGAAAATGAGCGCCGGAGTGATGATCGCGAAAGTCAGCTGGAACATGGCCCAGATGTAGTCCGAGATCCAGTAGTAGCCCGCGCCGACATTGCCGGGCTTCATGCCGTTGAAGCAGGCTTGTGCGAGGTCGCCGAGGAAGGCGTTGCCGCCCGAAAAAGTCAGGCTGTAGCCGCACAGAAACCAGAGAATCGAAACCAGACCGGTGATTCCAAGGGTCATGGCCAGAATCGAGAGCACATTCTTGGATCGGACGAGACCGCCGTAGAAAAGCGCCAAGCCGGGCAGCGTCATGAAAAGCACGAGGGCCGTGCTCACCATTTGCCACGCGTTGTGGCCGGGGCCGGGCACTGCGACTTTCGAGGCGTGATCGGGAGTCCTCGCGGCGTTGTTCACATAGGCCTCAAGGTCGGCGATGCGCTGTTCCACAGTTGGCTCTGCCGGTGCGGCGGCGGCGGCTTCCTGCGCGAAGGCGGGAGTTGGTATGAATAGACCGCTCACTGACATGACCAGTGCGGCGATCCCTGATTTGATGAGTGTTGTTTTTTTCATTTTTACTTTGTTTGAAACCGCGGGATGCGGGTCGGGGCGGCATTAAGCAACCGCCGTGCCAGCCAGCCTTGCGTAGGGGAAAGGCATTTTCAGATGCGAAAAAATCAACACCCACAGGGTGCGTGTCGTTTTTTGATCATGCCAAATAGCCATTCTCGAAAAATCCGTGTGGAAAGTTGGAGCATGCGTCGCATACCCGTAGGGCAACGGGCTGTTCGACAATATTACTCCGGCAATATTATGGATATAAATCGATATAGGCGATTTTAGGACTTCGATTTTTAAAGTCCGACAGGCTGCGAGGAAACGCGAAATCCAAGGGGGCGCTGGGCGCTACCGCGCCGTTTGCTGCGAAATGGAAGCTCTCACGGAGGCCGGGAAGAGGCCCGTTTCAGATGAGGCCCAATGAAGCAACCATGGAAGCACCGAAGCCCACGATGGCGGCGGTGGATTTTTGGAAATGGAATGGTATTGCCACGGGAAAAAATCGCGTTACCCTCTCCGATCTTTTCCAAATGAAGCCTGAAATTCATCCCGACTATCAAGAGACCGTGATCGTCTGCGCATGCGGAGCCACCTACCGCACCCGCTCGACCAAGCAGAACATCAAGCTCGGCATCTGCGCGGCGTGCCATCCATTTTTCACCGGCGAGCAGAAGTTCGTCGACACTGCCGGCCGTGTGGACAAGTTCAAGAAACGCTACGGCACCGTGCGCGCTCCCCGCGCCACGAAGAAGCCCTAGTTCGCCAAGCGAGTTTTTCAAACGGTAAACGGGTTCAACGCCCGTTTACCGTTTTTGTTTCTTCATGGATTTCGAGCCATTGGTTGAGCGGAAACGCCGTCGCTTCGAGGAACTCGAGCGCGAGATCGCCTCGCCGGGTCTTTTCGACAACCCGAAGCACGCTCGCGAGGTCTTGCGCGAACATGGCACGACGAAGGATTTGCTCGCGCACTGGGAGAGATTTTCCAAAGCCGGCCGCGAGCTTCTGGAAAACCGCGAACTCGCCGAGTCGGGGGACAAGGAACTTGCCGAGATGGCGCGGGAGGAAATTTCGCGGATCGAGGCGGAATTGCCGACGCTCGAGCGGGCGGTGCAAATCGCGCTGCTGCCGCCTGAGCCGGATGAAGACAGGGACGCAATCATGGAAATTCGCGCCGGCACTGGTGGCACCGAGGCCGCGCTTTTCGCTGCCGATCTTTATCGCATGTATTCGCGCTACGCCGAGTCGCTCGGGCTGAAGGTCGAGCCGATGGAATCGAGTCCGGCGGATCTCGGAGGATTTCGCGAGATTGTTTTTCGGATTTCGGGCGATGCGGTTTTTCGGCGGTTTCGTTATGAGAGCGGGGTTCATCGCGTCCAGCGCGTTCCCGCCACCGAGGCGCAGGGGCGGATTCACACTTCCACCGCGACGGTCGCCGTCATGCCCGAGGCCGAGGAGGTGGATATCGAAATCAAGCCCGAGGATTTGCGGATCGAGGTCTGCCGTGCGGGCGGCCCGGGAGGGCAGGGGGTGAACACGACCGACTCCGCCGTGCAAGTGATGCACATTCCCACGGGGCGGATCGTGCGTTGCCAGGACGGGCGGAGCCAGCAGAAGAACAAGGAGGCCGCGCTTCAGATCATGCGTTCCCGCTTGCTGGAGGACAAACGCCGCGAGGAGGAGGAGAAATATTCGGCCCACCGGCGCAGCCTGATCGGCGGCGGCGGACGCGAGGAAAAAATTCGCACCTACAATTTCGCCGAGAACCGCGTGACCGACCACCGCATCAAACTCTCGCTCTACTCGCTCGACCGCGTGTTGCAGGGTGACCTTGCCGAGCTCACCGACGCGCTCCAGGCGAGCGATATCGAGCAACGGCTCAAGGATTCGGGGATCGCTTGAGCACGCGGGCTGGCCTGCGTTTTTCATCATCATAAATGGCTTGCCCGCCCTTAACGCGTGCGCCATCGTCCGATCGCCTGCGAGGCGGAGCTATGAGTCAAGAAGAACAACCCCGGAACCTGTCTGGTTTGGAAATGGATTTGCTGAAAAGTTTCCAGCCCTCGTGGGTGAAGGAATCCTCGTCGTCCCAAAAGCTCTCACAATTCTCCGACGACGGCCCGAGAGGCGGCCGGGACGAGCGTTTCGCCGATGACGGCGAGGACTCCGACTCGCGCCATCGCCGCAAGCCGCCCAAGAGCCAGCGCCTCCACCGTCCGCACGGCGGAGATCATCGCGACAAGCCCCAGCGACCAGGCGGCGACAAACCTGCCGGTCCATTTGGAAAAAAGCCGCCTTTCCGCAAAGACGGCCCGCGCGGAGGCCGTCCGGAGCGCCCGCCTGCGGAGCCGGTTCACCGCGTTCCCGAGATTCAAGGCTGGGAGCTGAAATTTCTCCCCGAGCCGCGTGGCGTCGAGGGGTTGGTCAAACAAATCAAGACGACGGCAAAGGCCTACGCGCTCTTTGAACTCGCCCGTCTCGTTCTCGAAAAATCTCCGCGCTACCTGATCGAATTCCGCCGTAAGGATGGGCCCGCCTTTTTCCAATGCGTGAAGGACGGAACGCTGTGGCTGAACCGCTCCGATGCCGCGAAGTGGATTCTCCAATCGCACCTCGATTCCTTCTACCGCCGCGAAAGCATCGAGGTCGAGGCGCCGAAGGGCCAGTATCCCGTCATCGCCCAATGCGGCATGAGCGGGGTTTTCCTCGGCCCGCCGAACCACCACGACTACCAGCTCCGCATTCGCCGGATTCACTCCGAGCGCTACGCGAATGTGCCGTTCGATATTTACAAGACCCGCATCCGCATGCTCCGCGACGAGGAGTCGATCAACAAATGGAGGCAGGAGCAGAGCACGCGCGAGGTTTTCCATCCGCTCGCGGTTGCCGAGGGGGCGGAGGTTCCGTCGTTCGCGAACCTCGCCGAGGTCGAGGAGCATTTTCTGAAAAACCTCGCCGACGCCGAGATTTTGGATCCGGGTGAAAATTTCACCGTTCCCGGCTCGGCGGCTGTGAACGACTCCGCGCCTGCCGTGATCGAATTCACACGGCGAGAACTCGACAATCTCATTCGTTTCCCCCTGCCCGTTGCGCACCTGCTGGGGCAGGATTTCAACAAGGCCGGACTCCAGATTTTCAAGGCCCACGAAAATATCACTTATGTCTCGGTCGCGCGTCCCAAGCCGCTTGACCGCGCCGCGAATCCTGTTTCCGCCAGCCTCTCGGCCATCCTCGATTACCTTGAAAGCCATCCCGCCGAGCCCCGCGCCAAGCAATGGCAGGCGCTGCTGGCGCAAGTCGTCCTCCCCGAAGATGCGGATCCCGCCGCGCGCGAGACGGCGTTGTTGAGGGATTTTTATTGGCTTCTCCACCAAGGCCATGTTGTGGACTACGCCGCGAAGGGTCTCGAAATCCCGCGCCGCCAGCCCGCCAAGCCAC
>CAWUMN010000009.1:0-21588 GCA_963923595.1 uncultured bacterium | reverse complement strand
CCTGGAAGGCTCGACATTGGATGCTGCGTCCCCAGGAATGGCAGGGGGAAGAGGCGGTCAGCCGGATTCCGAAGGACAAATTGATGACAGAAATTCCCGTCAATCGCGTGCTTGCCGCCTGCCGGGAGGCTTTGGCCGTGGGACATTGAATTCTACTCTTTCAGCGGAACCACTCGATCCGGTCTGACGAAAACCTCGATGTCCTCTAAAAAGACGCCTTCCCTCACATAGTCGCTCTCCAGGTAGCGATAAACTGGAGCTGCCCAGTTTTTGAAACGGGAAAACTCCGTTTTGTTGATGTCGCGGTTGTTCACCACCACGATGGCAGGTCGCTTATCGCGGAGTTCACGGATGGTTTTCTCTGAAAAATCAGGCGACTCCGTGGCGTTGTCCACATAGAGCTTGAATTGATAGCTGGGCCTCTCGGCCATCACATTCAGCAAGGGCACATACGGGAAAGTCACCAAATAATCGCCCGGCCTCGATGATCGCGCCAGCGTATCGCGGAGACGCTCCCAATCCTGCAGATCGTCAGGCTTAACGCGGAACTGAATTCCACCGGGCGCCTCAAAGAGAGCAGTGCGCCCGCGAGCTACTCGGATGCTCCCCGAGCCCTCGCGCCCGAACAATGAGTTGAATGACACCACCACCTGCAAAACCACGAGCACAACAAGAGCTATTCCGCAAAAAGCCACCCAGCGCGTTTTCTTGATCAGTGAAATGCCCGCCGCCGCCGCACACCCCAGCGCCGGATAAAACGGCACCATGAATTCGGCAAGATGCACACTGTCCGGTCGAAAGAAAAAATACTGTGGGAACAAAGCCAAGGCGCATCCCGTGGTTGCAAGAACCGCAAGACCCTTTCGGGATTGGTCAGAGTTCCGGAGAATGGCTCCACTGAAAAACAAAAGCCCCCCAGCCAAAACCAGAACCGACGAGGTTAATACAGGGAAGTAAATGGAGAGCGGAAAATAGGAAACCCGTCCGTTTTGGAAGGATTCGGCGAACGGCGGACGCTGGCGTCGGCCGTCGTTTTTCTCATCTTGGGGATTGGGGTCAGGGTTGGCGGAGGCCCTTGAAGCGGAATCCGGGGCGTTTTGCACCGTCGGTGGGGCGGGCTTCTTCACTTGGGGCGACGGGATTTTTTTGAGTTCCTTTTGAAGTTCCCAGCGCAGCAAATTCACAAATTGAGAGTATTGACCGACGAATTCCGGCCCGAACCCAGCCCTGTAGGCATGGGCAACAAAGGGAGCGTGGACCGCCGCAAACATCCCAAGAGCCAGAATCGTTCCCATAAAGACTGTAACCGATCTGGCCAGCACTCCTCCGCGATCGGTGAAGGGGTAAAGCAGCACAAGTCCGATCCAAACCACCGAGGTCAATAACGAAGGCTCGATGCGGATCAGAAAGCACAAACTCATCGCCGACCCGGCGAAGCCCATCCAGAGAATGCTGGAAAGCCGCGAGCGGTGCTTCACGAGGTAGCCGTAAACAAGGGCAAAGGAGGCTAGGCAACCCACGAAGCCAACATTGTTGCGATACATCGCTCCCGGCATCAAAACCATCAGCACACCGGCGACTCCCGCCACGATGGCCTGCCCTGTGACCCGCCGAACCACCAAAAAGCCCAGCACGGCCGAAATCCCGCACAGGACCAAAAAGTAGATTCTGGATGCGAGAAGATGGGGGCCCGTGAACTCGAAAATCCAGCTCAGTGGTAAAAACCACATGAGGTTATAACCGATGAACATGTCCTTGATCGGCCGCCAACCTTCTTGCATGCGCTGCGCAATCAGAACATTGCTGCCCGCCTCTCCGGTGAGGGTGATGTGGGCGTTGAAGTAGAGCGCATAGTAAATCAAGGCCAAGGCGGCGATCATCATGCCGCCACGGCGTTGCAACAGGCCCTCCAAGCCCCCAACCAAAGCCCGGCACGCCTGAAAAAATCCGTGGGCGTTTTTATTCGCGGTCATTGGGTTCAAGTGTCGGCTGTTTTCGAGAGAAAGAATACCCAAACCCGCCCAGGGTCGGCAGGAGGATCAGCGAAATTGCCCACCACTCCATGCTGGTCAGCCCGTTCAGATAGCTTGAGTCGAAACGAATCTCACTGCCCCCCTGCAATCTCAGTCGATTGCCCTCGATGTTGTGGTGGGTGAAGTTTCGGAACTGCATTTGCGCCGCTTCGAACTCCAGACCGATCGGGTTCAAAATCTTGGCCAGCGTGGATTCGGGGGCGATGACGAAATCCTCGTAGCGAAGTGCAAGATAGGTGAGGGATTTTTTTAAACGATACCGGCTTCGGATTTTTCGGTTCAGGCTAGCCCAGTCGATTGCATGTTTGGCCAGCAAACGCCAACGAGACACCGGGTCCAATGGCCCGGTCTTTTTTTCGATTTTACGAACCGCACTGAAGGCAACAGCGCGAGGATCTCTCGTCAGATGCAGGCAGGTGACATCGAATTCCAGAGCGAGGGATAAATATCGGAGACGGCCGAGATTTTTGGAGCTATCAAGCAGCACCTTCCGCCCCCGAAACGCCAAGGCCCGGCGCGCAAGGCCAAGGTCGGCGTCAGGCTTTTGGGTGATCTCTTCGCGCTCGGCGAATGTCCCGTCATCCAGCTTCAACACCGCACTCCAAAAACCACAGCGGTTGATTGGTTCGTGACACGAACAAAGCGGTGTCTCGCCGGAAGGATCGCGGAGTTTCTCCAGCACTTGCGGAATCTTTTTCGCCTCGCCGAGGCTTTCGATTTTGGAGTGCGAGCCGAGCACGAGATCGAGCAGGGTGCTTCCGCTGTGACTGGATCCGGCGACATAAACAACAGGAACCTTGCTTGAATCACGCATGGCCCATCGCCTCCCGATAGCAGGACTCCAACTGCGAAATGCACGCCTCGGTGGAAAAGCGATCCACCACAGCTTGCCTCGCGGCGAATGCCATGGATTTCGCCTTCTCGGAATTCCGAAGGACTTCGCTGATAGCGTTCGCAACCAAACTCGCGTCGGCATGATCCACCAAAATTCCATTCACCCCATCCTCGACCGCTTCTGGAATTCCGCTGTGTCGCGTCCCCAGAACCAGCCGGCCGTGCGCCATGGCCTCTAGAAGCGAATTGGGAATCCCTTCTCGATCCCCGGTAGGAGTCTCACGGCTGGGATGGAGAAAAATGTCCGTGCGCTCGTATTCCCCGGCAAGTTGATCGGGGGTGAGAAATCCCGTCCAACGAACACGGGTAGCGATTCCAAGACGCTCGCTGAGGAATTCCAATTCCCCCCGAAGTGGCCCATCCCCAGCTAGAGTCAGGCTCACATCAAAACCCGAATCCACGAGCGCTTTTGTGGCCTCAAGGGACACATCCAGACCCTTTTTGTCGATGAAACGGCAGGCTTGAAGCAGGCGAAGAGGTTTTCCGGGAGAGATTTGGATGGCTGGCGATTGGAGAGGAACAGGAACACCGGTCGGATTCGCTCGCAACTTCGAGACAGGAGCACCGCGCGTAATCAACTCCTCCCTCAGGGAATCGCTGCGGTGCAAAATCAACACAGCATTTTCAAAAACCACCTGCAATTCCGCATCGGAGATCGACCGGGAAACATCCGCTCCATGAAACGACACAACGATCGGCACACCGGCTTGTGGCAACCATCGGGACAGGCGCGCGGCCTCCGTTCCAAAATAGATGTGAACTAAGCGGACCGCTTCTTCACGGACGATTCGGGAAAGTTGCGAAATCTCGTGACCACCCACCGGCACACGACCGCCCTGGGATCGATGCCATAGGCGCTGAAAAAAACGAAACGGGCTTTTTTTCAATTCGATCACTGCGTCATGGGGAAATCGCGCGGGGGTTTCCACGCGCCTTGTGACAACCAGATTGCGAAATGATCGAACGCCAACAACTTGTCGATAGACATGCAACATCTCGGGCTTCAGAAATGTCGCACAGTAACTAATTATCGTTTCTCTAGGCATTTTTCGAAGGCCAGCCCGATTCTATGCAAGGAAGTGCTGGAATTTGTTGTCTCGCAAAGGAGGCGGCATGGTGGCATCCAACTCGCAAATTCTTCCATGGGTTTTTAAAAGGGCTTTTTCAGCACCTTCCAATGTTAGGTAATTCTCAGAAAACTTTTGCCCCTTGTGGGGACTGATAGCGCCCCGTTTTTGGAGAACCTTTTCCGCACCACCCAGCCAGCTGAAGTGATGCCCCCCTTGGCGGATTCGTTTCACAGAAATTCCTTGCGTAACGAAAATCGAGATTTCTTTAATTTTTCTGGATAAGACTTTTCGAAATTTTTCTTGGGGGCGCTTCCTCAAATGAGTCGGGAGTTTTTTAAGAACATATTCAAAGCGCCCCTTAGCCACTCGATACTCTGTCATGCCAGTCCCGACCCAGTAATCATTTCGAGGATGAAATTCGCAGTTGGCGTAATAAGAAAAAAATCTCATTTGGAAAACACGCAGACTTCCCGTGAGTTTCGCCGCTTCCCGGATTTTTTCCGGGCGGGGAATCTCATCCAAATCCGAGAGCATGATGAGATCATCGGGTTGGGCGTCGAATAGCCCGCGCTCGAGGGCGGCCCGCTGATGGGTTTCACGATGCCAGTTGTGATCAAATCCCTTTTCAAGAGGCATATCCTCGACTTTGACATGTCGGATTTTCGGGAGGAATTTTGCAAAGCGTTCGCGGTTTTCCAAAAAGTAATATGGCTTTGGATCACCACGATAGGTCACCGGGGATTCAGCGATCACGAAAAAATCCACCGTGGAAGAAAGCGTCTCCAATCGTATTTCCAAAAGATCCAGCTCGTTGAAAAAAGTAAAACAATCGAAAATACGCGCCATCCGGGGTGCTTTTAGGTTGGAAGCAGAATCTCCGCCGCTTGGCTCACATCCTTGTCGCCGCGGCCGCTCAGGTTGGCGATGAGGAGGGAGTCTTTGGGCATGGCGGGGGCGACTTTGATGACATGCGCGATGGCGTGGGCGGTTTCGAGGGCGGGGATGATGCCTTCGATCTCGGCCAAGGCACGGAAGGCGGCGAGGGCTTCGGCGTCGGTGGCGTAGTCGTAGTCGATGCGGCCGGAGTCGCGGTAGTAGCTGTGCTCGGGTCCGATCGCGGCGTAGTCGAGACCAGCGGAGACCGAGTGGGTGAGTTCGATCTGGCCGTCGGCATCGGCGAGAAGCCAGGTTTTTGTGCCTTGGAGGACTCCGAGTTTGCCGCCTTGGAAACGCGCGGCGTGGCGGCCTCGCACGATGCCGTCACCTCCGGCTTCGACGCCGGTCATTTTCACCGACTCATCCCCGAGGAAGGGATAAAAGAACCCAATCGCGTTGCTCCCGCCGCCCACGCAGGCGACGAGTAGGTCGGGAAGGCGCTCCTCGCGCTGGAGGATTTGTCGGCGGGTTTCATCACCAATCACGCGGTGGAAATCGCGGACAATCATCGGATATGGATGCGAACCCAGCGCGCTGCCAAGGATGTAGTGGGTGGAGCGGACATTCGTCACCCAGTCGCGCATGGCTTCGTTGATCGCCTCCTTGAGCGTGGCCTGGCCGGCGGTGACGCCGACGACTTTCGCGCCGAGGAAGCGCATGCGGGCGACATTGAGGGCTTGGCGCTCCATGTCCACCGCACCCATGTAAATCGTGCACTCGAATCCAAAGCGCGCGGCGGCCGTGGCGGTGGCGACGCCGTGCTGGCCCGCGCCGGTCTCGGCAATGATGCGGGTTTTTCCCATGCGGCGGGCGAGGAGGATTTGGCCGATCGCGTTGTTGATCTTGTGCGCACCGGTGTGGAGCAAATCCTCGCGCTTCAGGTAAATTTTCGCGCCGCCGAGTTTTTTGGTAAGCCGCTCGGCGAAATAGAGCGCCGTCGGGCGTCCACAAAAATCCCCAAGCAACCCGGCGAGTTCCTTGCGGAATTCGGGGTCCTTGCGGGCGGCGTGGTATTCGCGCTCCAGATCTTGCAACGCGGTCATGAGCGTTTCGGGAACGAACATGCCTCCATACGGGCCGAAGTGGCCGCTCGCGTCTGGCAATTCGATCGGGGCGCTGGTGCTCATGGGTTGAATGTGGCGGGTTTCGTCACGCCCTGCAATCCGCGAACCGCGTCAGGCTGGAATCCGGCCGGTTCTCTCCAGGGCCTCGACGCTCAGGCGGACTTGGCTTTTGTAAAGCTTGTCCCACTCCTTGATGGTGCCCTCGATCCGTGTGGTCCAATTCTGATCGCCGATGGCACCGGGGACATTGAAGCGGTCGCTCAATCCGAAAATGTCGGTGATCATGTGAACGGCCAGCCACGACTCGCAGGCGAAAAGCCCCTCGATGAACGCGGCGTGCACCTCGGGCGTGAACCCGCATGGAACCTCGATCCCACGCCGACCGCAGAAATCCAGAACAGCGCGCATTTCGTGGATCGACTTCCCACGAGTTTCGTCGCAAGCCGCCTCGGCGTTCCAATTTTCCCAATACTGCCGGATCGTCGGATGGTCGTGCGTGGCAAAGGTCGCGAGGCTCAGCCGCTGGTAACTGGAGCCCGGCAACAGCGCGCCATTTTCACCGCCCTCCCAAAACGGAATCTTGAATCCTGGAATCTCGAGCGCTTGCAACGCGGGGCGCACATACGGAGCGACCTCGCCCAAATCCTCGGCGATGAGGCGGTGTGGGCCGGTTTCCTCGAGAAAAACGCGGAAGAGCATTTCGCCTTGGCGGCGATTGTAGTCGCGGTTCTCGGGCGTGCTGTCATCACGCGGCAGGAAGCACGGCAGCGCACCGCCGGTGATTTGCTTGGCCTGCTCGGGCGAGAGAAAGGTGAAACGCTCGTTCTCTTGCGGGCGCCATGGAAAATTCCAGATTCGAAAAAATCCCAGCGCGTGATCGACTCGCAGCAAATGGAAAACCTCGCGCGAGGCCCGCAGGCGGCGGCGCCACCAGGCGAAGTTGTCGCGTGACATCGCCTGCCAATTGTAGAGCGGGAAGCCCCAGTTCTGCCCCCAGTGCTCTGTGAACGGATCGGATTTGAAAACCTTCTCGGGCGGCGCGCCGCTCGAGCGCGACTTGTCGAAAATCTCCGGCTCGGCCCAGACATCCGCGCTGTAAAGGCTCACGCCCACCGGAATGTCTCCCATCAACGCCATGCCAAGACTGTCGAATTCCTCCCGCACGGCCCGCCATTGCGTCATCGCCACCCATTGGATGTAGCGAAAATAGCGGATGAGCCGGTCGAAGCGGCGTTGATCGGAAGGCGTTAGCGAGCCGTGCCATTCGCGGGCGGCCTCGGGATTCTGGTGGTCGGCAGGCCAGTTGGTGAAAACCTCGTTGTTGTCGTTCCACGCCCCGAGGGCGCGAAAGAGCGCGTAGTCGCGGAGCCACTCGCTCTCCTCCTCCATGAATTTTTCAAACGCCCGGACGCGGGCACCTTTCGCTTTTTGGAAATTCTCGAACGCGGCAGCGAGCAGCTCCTGCTTCATCGCCTTGACCTTCGCGTATTGCACCTTCCCCTCGCGGAGCGCATCGACTCCGTGCTTCTTGGTGATTTTTTTGAAATCGGATTCCGCGAGATCCGGCAGCCAGCGCGGGTTGGTGGCCAGCGTGCAGGGCTCGTAGGCGATCGAGCTGATCAGGTTGTAGGGACTGTTGTCGTTGCCGGTCTCGTTGACGGGGAGGATTTGGATCAGGCGAAAACCCTTTTTGGCAGCCCAGCCGGCGAGTTCCACGAGCGATTCGGTATCACCGATGCCGATATCGTTCCGACCGCGAATGGCGCTCAGCGGCGTGAGAATGCCGCCGATTTTTTTCTCCGGAGAGAGGAATTGGGTTTCGTTATTCATGGGAAGGTTTGGTGGCACGGGCCTCAAGCGCTTCGCGTGTCAGGATGTGGCGGGCGCCGCAGCGCGGACAGAGGACCGAGATCGATGGATCGTCATGGAACAGCTCGTCCTTCTGCCTCTGAAAAACAGGGGTCATGAAATCCAGCATCCGCTCTTGGTTGCAGCCGCAGCGGAAGGTGAACCGCCGCTTCTCGAGCAGCGACAACTCGACATCACGGTCGAGAGTGCGGATCGATTCTTGGGTCAGCCCCGCGAGCCATTCCTCGTCGCAGTCAGGCTGCGCGGCAACCATCACGAGGTCCTCGTCGGCGTGCCAGAAAAAGCGCACCGCACGCTGCTCGCTCTGCGAATAGAAAATCTCGACCGCGCGAAGGAAGGATTTTTCGCGGAAGTCCACCACGCTGCGGCGGGGAGCTTTTCGATCCTCGATCACATCGGCGTAAAACATCCCCTCCCCGATCGCTTGCAGGTCGGCGGTCTGCAAATTGGCAATGACCGTGCCGGTATTGTTGTCGCCGGCGACGAAGATGTTCATGCGCGGCTCCGGAAATTTCACCGTCCACGCGCAGGCTTCCTTCCAAGGCCGACTCGCGCAGTGGAGCGTGAGTGCGGCGAGCGCCTCTCGTCCCGCATCCTCCATCTCGGCGGGAATCTCGATGCCGTGGTCCATCCGGTGGAGATACCAGGCAGCAAAAAGCTCGGAGAAATCCCCTCGGGCGATAAGCGCATTTCGTCCCCGGGCGAAATAGGTCCGCACCTCGATGTCGGGATCGCTGGTCGGTTCGGACACGCTTTCGGCCGGCAGGGAAGCGGCGCTCTACTGGTCGAGCGCCTTGAGGAGCAGGGTGGCGTTGTGGCCACCGAATCCGAACGAGTTGCTGAGGACATTGCGCAGCTTCGCCTCGCGCGCGTGGTTCGGCACGCAGTCGAGGTCGCACTCGGGATCGGGATTTTCGAGATTGATGGTCGGCGGGATCACACCGTGCTTGATCGCCATAGCGCAGGCGGCAAGTTCCACACCACCGGCGGCTCCGAGAAGGTGTCCAGTGACGGATTTCGTGGCGCTGACGGCGACTTTTTTCGAGGACTCGCCGAGCGCGAGTTTGATCGCCTTCGTCTCGCAAATGTCGCCGAGGCCGGTCGAGGTCGCGTGGGCGTTGATGTAATCGATTTGGTCGGGCGTCACCTGGCCATGGCGCATGGCGATGGTCATCGCGCGGCCAGCCCCCTCGCCTTCGGGCATCGGAGCGGTCATGTGGTAGGCGTCCGCCGTGCAGCCGTAGCCGCCGAGTTCGCAATAGATCGTCGCGCCGCGTTTTTTAGCGTGCTCGTATTCCTCTAGGACGACGATACCAGCGCCTTCACTCATCACAAAACCGTCGCGGTCCTTGTCAAAAGGCCGGCAGGCTTTTTGGGGCTCGTCATTTCGGCAGCTTAAGGCCTTCATCGAGGCAAAACCTGCAATGCCCAGCGGAGTGATCGTGGCCTCGGCGCCACCGGCGATGAACGCGTCGGCGTCGCCGAATTTGATGATGCGCCAAGCCTCGCCGATCGAGTTGTTGGCGGTGGCGCAGGCCGTGACGATGCACATGTTCGGCCCGCGGAGGCCGTATTCCATCGAGACCATGCCGCTAGCCATGTTCGAAATCATCATGGCGATCGTGAAAGGCGACACGCGCGAGGGTCCGCGGTCGGCGAGGCGGTGCGCCTCCTCTTCCATGCTGTAAAGACCGCCGATGCCACTCCCGATCATCACGCCAAACCGTGTGAGGTCGGTCTTCTCGAGATCGATGCCGGAATCCTCAAGCGCCATCTTCGTGCCGGCCATAGCGAATTGCGTGAAGCGATCGGTGCGCTTGGCGGTCTTGGGATTTTTGAAATATTTCGCCGCCTCGAAGTCGCACACCTCGCCGGCGATCTTGCAGTCGAAATTCGTGGAGTCGAACGCCTCAAACCGGCGGATGCCGCTGCGGCCCTCGATAAGGGATTTCCAAAATGTTTGCAGGTCGTTTCCGACCGGGCTGATCACGCCGATGCCTGTGACGACGACTCTTCGTTCGCTCATGTGAAAAAAATTGGGGCGTCCGCACCGTGCCGACGCGCGCTCTTTCTGCGGGGCGGGGCTTGTCTTGGCAATGATATTTTTACCCAAACAAGACCGCACTCCGCACCTGCGAAAACTTTTCCATCCTCGGCCGCTTCCCGCATTTTCCACATTGACCTCGCGCCGTAGCTGGCGAACGATCCATGGCCAGCAGGGGAGCCTTGACTGGCTGAGAGTCCCGCCCGCCCCACGGCGACGGGAGACCCTTTGAACCTGATCCGGTTGGAACCGGCGGAGGGAGCGGCATCCGTGCGCGGATTCGGCCCCCGTCATTCCACCGAACCCAACGAAAACCATGATCGCACCCGCCGAAGCCTTCGAACCCAGCAGCACCGACCCGCTCCCGAACTCCACCCGCGTCTATGTCGAGGGGACCATCCACCCCTCTGTCCGCGTGCCGATGCGCGAGATTTCGCTCTCCCCGACCAAGCGCCTCGACGGCTCGCTGGAAAAAAACGCGCCGGTCCGCGTCTATGACGCCTCCGGTCCTTGGGGAGACCAGAGTTTCGATGGAGATGTCACCCAGGGCCTACCCGCCCTTCGCGCCGAGTGGATCAAAGCCCGGGCCGATGTAAGCGAATACGAAGGCCGTGAGGTGAAGCCGCAGGACAACGGCTACCTCTCCCGCAACCACGCCGAATACGCCAGCAAGGCCGAGCGCAACCGCCTCTTGGAATTCCCCGGCCTGCGCCGCAAGCCCGTTCGCGCCTCAGCCGGGCACCCCGTGACCCAACTCTGGTATGCCCGCCAAGGCATCGTCACGCCCGAGATGGAATTCATCGCCATCCGCGAGAACATGGGCCGCGCCAAAATCGCCGAACTCGGCGGCGACATCCTCCGCAACGACCTTCACAAACAGCACGCCGGCTCCGCGCAACTCCGCAACAACGCCTACACGCCGGGCATCTTCGGCCGTTTCCCGCAACGCATCCCCGCCGAGATCACTCCCGAATTCGTCCGCGACGAAGTCGCCGCCGGCCGCGCCATCATCCCCGCCAATATCAACCACCCCGAACTCGAACCGATGATCATCGGCCGGAATTTCCTCGTGAAAATCAACGCCAACATCGGCAACTCCGCCGTCGCCTCGAGCATCGAGGAGGAGGTTGAGAAAATGCGCTGGGCCACGAAATGGGGCGCCGACACCGTGATGGACCTCTCCACCGGAAAAAACATCCACGCCACGCGCGAATGGATTCTGCGCAACTCCCCCGTTCCCATCGGCACCGTCCCGATTTACCAAGCCCTCGAAAAAGTCGGCGGCAAGGCCGAGGAACTCACCTGGGACATCTTCGCCGACACGCTCATCGAGCAGGCCGAGCAGGGCGTCGATTATTTCACCATCCACGCCGGCGTCCTCCTGCGATTCATCCCTCTCACCGCCTCGCGCATGACCGGCATCGTCTCCCGCGGCGGCAGCATCATGGCGAAATGGTGCCTCGCCCATCACAAGGAAAATTTCCTCCACACGCACTGGGACGACATCTGCGACATCATGGCGGCCTACGATGTCAGCTTCTCGATCGGCGACGGACTCCGCCCCGGCTCGGTCGCCGACGCCAACGACAAGGCCCAATTCGGCGAACTCGAAGTCCAAGGCGACCTGACCAAACGCGCGTGGGCGAAAGGCGTGCAGGTCATGAACGAAGGCCCCGGCCATGTGCCGATGCACATGATCGAGGAAAACATGGCCAAGCAGCTCGAGTGGTGCCACGAGGCGCCATTCTACACACTCGGCCCGCTCACCACCGACATCGCCCCCGGCTACGACCACATCACCAGCGGCATCGGAGCCGCCATGATCGGTTGGTATGGCTGCGCGATGCTCTGCTATGTCACGCCCAAGGAACACCTCGGCCTGCCGAACAAGAAGGATGTGAAGGACGGCGTGATCGCCTACAAGATCGCCGCCCACGCCGCCGACCTAGCCAAAGGCCACCCCGGCGCGCAATACCGCGACAACGCCCTCTCGAAAGCCCGCTTCGAATTCCGCTGGGAGGACCAGTTCAACCTCGGCCTCGACCCCGAAACCGCCCGCGAGTTTCACGACGAAACCCTCCCGCAAGACGGCGCTAAAACCGCCCACTTCTGCTCCATGTGCGGCCCGCACTTCTGCTCGATGAAAATCACCGAAGACGTCCGCAAATACGCCTCCGAACAAGGCGTCACCGAACTGGAAGCCCTCGAAAAAGGGATGGAGCAAAAGAGCCGCGAGTTCGTCGAAAAGGGAGCCGAGGTTTACGCGAAGGCGTGATGGGAGTTTCATTCCAGCCATGAAAGCAACGCTGACCGAGCCTGAAACACCCATGGCCTCGCTCAACTTTTCCCATCGCGCACGCGCCACAAGCTACCAGGCGGTCCACCTTGAAAAACTTGTCACCGCCGCGCTGCCCCGCTGTCTCGCGATCGCGAAAAAACATCGCGCCGAACTCGCGTCACTCACAAGCGTTGAAATCACGGTCCTCGGTGCGCGGGCCATGGCGAAAGTTCACCGCGACTTCCTCTCGATCCCGGGCGCGACCGATGTGATCACCTTTCCCTACGGCGAAATCCTCGTCTGCGCTCCCGTCGCCGCCGAGCGTGCGCGCGAGTTCGGCCACGACACCACCACCGAACTCGCGCTCTACGCCATCCACGGCCTCCTGCACCTCTCGGGGCACGACGACATCACCTCCGCCCAAGAAAAACGCATGGCCGCCGCTCAGGAGAAAATTCTCGCGGCCGTTCTGAAGACCGTTCGTTGAAATTTCATCAGCCGCGACGGGCGAGGATTTGGCAGGAGATTTCGCGGGATTCGCCCGGAGGCGTGGTTTGCAAGCCGAGGCCGTTGGCGGCGGCATTGGGAAGCGCGCTCCAAGGCTCGACACAGAAAAAATCGGAGTCCGGCCTTTCGGTCCATGTCGTCGCACAATACCAACTGCCGGACTGCGGAGAGGTATCCTTAAACGAAATCGCCCGACCGCTGGCGGCGTGCGCGAGGCGGATTCGGTCGAGGTCGGGCTGGACATGAAGCCTGTCGATCCAATCGGAATTCGACAGGACGTCGACGGCCGTCGCGGGGTCGCGGAGTTGGATTTCGCCGGTTGAAAAATCCTGAGAGGCCCAGTGACGGCAGGGAAGTTCAAGTCGCCAAGCGGCGCGCTCACTAGCCGGGATGCCTAAATAAAAATGGTGACCGGCAGACCATGGCAAAGGGTCTTTGCCGGTGTTTGTCACGAGGTAGACGACTTCGAGCGAATCCTCTCCTAGTTGCAGGGAGACCTCGAACCGAAAGTCGAAGGGATAAACAGCCCGCGTGGTGTCGTTCGCCTCAAGGCGCATCTCCACCGAGGCCTCGTCAGCCGAAACAATCGAAAATGCCGAGTCGCGCGCGAATCCATGCATCGGCGCGGGACGCACGGTGCCGTCGGGAGATTTCCAGAATCCGATTTTATTGTCGTGAAAACTCCGCGCGATGAAGGGAAACAGAACGGGGTCGCCTCCACGCACTTTTTGAGGGCGGCTCCATTCGGCATTCCCCGGCCAGCGGACGACCTCCCAATCCCCGACGCTCCAGCAAAGCAACCTCGCGCCATGGGCGGGCGAGACAAGCGCTCGGGATGGCCCGTTTTGGAGTTCGATCGCCGGCTGACCTTGAAAATCCGTAATGCGCATTCAGGAGAGGTTTTTGAACCAACCCAAAGGCTGCGGATTGATGCAGTGGGTGATTTGTTTCACCTCGGTGTAGGCCTCATAGCCGTAGGTGCCGAGTTCGCGCCCGATACCGCTTTGTTTGTATCCGCCCCATGGGGCCTCGTTGAAGGTCGGATGGTAGCAGTTGATCCAGGTGATGCCTGCCCTCAAGCTCCGGATCACGCGCTGGGCGCGCGAGGCGTCGCTCGTGAAAACCCCGCCGGCGAGGCCATACGCGGAGTCGTTCGCCAACCGGATGGCCTCCTCCTCGGAATCGAACAACTGCACCGCAAGCACGGGGCCGAAAATCTCCTCGCGGATGATTCGCATATCGGGGCGGGTGTTGATGAAAACGGTCGGCTGCACGAAATTTCCGGAGGCGCGCCGGTCGGTGTAGGCCGCGCCGCCGCACAAAAGTTCGGCGCCGTCCTCGTGGCCGACTCGAATGTAATCGAGGACTTTTTTCTGATGCGCGCGGGAAATGAGAGGCCCCATTTCAGTGCCGGCTTCAAGCCCGGGACCGACGATGATTTTTTCACACGCCGCCGCAAGACGGGGCAGAAACGAATCCGCGAGCGAGCGCTCGAGCAGGAGCCGAGAGCCAGCGCTGCAGACCTCGCCCTGACCCGCGAAAATCGCAAACATCGCGTATTCGAGCGCGAGGTTTTGGTCGGCGTCGGCGAAGACGATGTTCGGGCTCTTGCCGCCGAGTTCGAGGGTGACCTTTTTGAAGTTCGACGCGGCGGCGGTCATGATTTTACGCCCCGTCACCCCGCCACCCGTGAAAGCGATTTTATCCACCAGCAGACTGGCGGCGAGATGTTGGCCGACCGTGGCGCCCGCTCCGTAAACCAACTGAACCGCTCCAGGCGGGAAGCCCACCTCGTCGATCAACTCAAACAGCACGGAGACCGACAACGGCGTCAACTCCGAGGGTTTGAGGATGCAGCAATTTCCCGCTGCGAGGCCCGGCGCGAGTTTCCACGCGGCCATGAGAAGCGGGTAGTTCCAAGGAATGATCTGGCCACAAACTCCAATCGGTTCGCGCACCGTTTGGCACACGATATTCGGGTCGCCCACTTCAAAAGTCTGCCCGTGCGGTTTCGTCGCCAGCCCGGCATAATAGCGGAAGCAATTGGCGGCATCGGCGACATCACATTCCGCCTCGCGGAGCGGCTTGCCATTGTTCCGGGTTTCAAGTTCCGCGAGTTGGGCGGCGCGTGAGTCGATGAGCGCCGCGAGTTTGAAAAGCTTGGCAGCCCGTTCCTGCGCGGGAGTGCGCGGCCATTGACCTTCATCGAACGCCTTGCGCGCCGCATGGATCGCCGACTCCATGTCGGCAGCGGAGGACTCGGCCGCATCGCCGATCGGGGTGTTATCCGCCGGATTGAGAAATGCCCGCACCGATCCGTCCTGGGCCGAGACGAACCTTCCGTTGATGTAATTTTTAAGGGTCATAACGCTATGGCTTCCACAGAGCCGCGTTCACGCAGGACCACAAGTGGATGATCCACCCCAAGGTGCCGAAGCTGATGAACCACAACACGCCGGACCCCACGAAAAACACGAACGCCATGAGAATCCTCCCCTGAACCAACTGCCCCAAGCCGGGAATGAACAAACTGCAAAGGGCCGCGATGACATTTCCTCCGGAACCAGGTCCTGTGCTCATGCACAGAACTATCCCCCGCCCCACACGGCGGCGCAAGCGCAGGTTGGCGTTGATTTCAGCGGCAGGGTTTGTCTAACTCCCCGCCATTCCATGATTGGACTCCATGCCCATGCGGAAAAACCCGCCGCCGCCGAAGTCGTGCGCGCCATGGTGCGGGAACTCGAAAGCGCGGGCCTGCCCTACCTCCTCGAGCGCTCCACCGCGCCGCTCGCCGGCAAATCCTCGGACCTCGACCTCGCAGCCCTCGCCTCGCGCTGCGAACTCCTCGTCGTCATGGGGGGCGATGGCACAATCCTCCGCGCCGTGCAGAAATTGCACGACACCATCCCGACCGTTTTCGGCATCAATATCGGCACGCTCGGGTTTCTCACCTGCCTCGGCTCGGGCGAGGTCCAGCGCGCCGTCGAGTGCATCCGCAACCGCGACTTTGTCGTCAGCCCGCGAAATCTCATGCAGGCCGACCTCGTTCAGGAGGATGGGTCCACGCGGACCTTCTTCGCCCTCAACGATGTCGTCGTCAGCCGCGGCGAGCGTTCCCAGCTCGTCCAAATCCGCGTCGGCCTCGGCGACCTGCCGCTCACAGACTACAACGCCGACGGCCTCATCGTTTCGACTCCCACCGGCTCGACCGCGTATTCCATTTCCGCCGGCGGCCCGATCCTCATGCCCGATTGCGGATGTTTCGTCATTACCCCGATCTGCCCCCATGTGCTCTCGATCCGTTCGGTGGTGATGAGCGACGCCTCGGTTGTCAAAATGCAAGTCGCCAAACCCGGGCAGGCGGTCACCGTCTCGGTGGATTCGCAGAGCTGCGGCCAGCTCGGCACCGGCGATCTTTTGGTTCTGAAAAAAAGCCCGCGCGTGCTTCCGCTGGCCATGCTCCCCGAAAGGCCGTTCACCGAGGTGATCCGCCAGAAGCTCAAGTGGTCCGGTAGCAACATATGATCTCCCTTTCCGACATTCTCCTCCCCGAACACATCAACCTCCGCCTCGATGCCAACAACGAATCCACCGCCGTCGAGGAACTCCTTTTCCCCCTGCGCGGCGATATCCGCATCACCGATTGGGACGCCTTCCGCGCCAGTGTGCTCGATCGCGCCGCGCCGGCGGTTTCGACCGATGACGGATGCGGAATCGTCATCGCCCACGGCCGCACGAACTCCGTGAACTCGCTCGTGATGGCCGCCGGCCGCTCGACAAATGGCATTCCATCCCCGCACATTGCGGCGCCGGTTCGCTTGTTTTTCGTCGTGGGCATTCCCACCGCGCTGAACCAAGACTACCTCCGCGTCGTCGGCACGATCGCCCGCCTCTGCGGCAAGCCGGAGTCCTTGCAAAAACTCCTGAACGCCCCCACCGCCCGCGAGTTTTTGGATCTTCTGGTGGGCTGGGAAAACAAACTCTAGCCGTTCAGCGCTTGGCCGTCTTCGTTTCCAGGACGGGGAGCTTCCACGCCTGCGCCACGCGGCGGTATTCCTCCTCGGGCAGCAGGACATAGACTGGATTTTTCGCGGGATCGATCGCGGCAATCAACCCGCGGAGGTTTGGCTCCGACATCGTCGTGCATCCCGCCGAGGGTTTCGCTCCCTCCGCCCGCCAGATGTGGAAAAAAATCGAGCTCCCCGCGCCGGGAACGGCTCCAGGAGACGGGTTGTGTGCGATGAAGAGTTTGAGCGAGTGCGCGTGGTCGTTCTGTTTCATTTGCTGTTTTTTCTCCCACGCCGTGCGCGGCTCGGCGGCAAGCAACACATGGCGGTTGTAGTCGGGCGAGGCGGCATCCTCCACCCACAGATCACGCGTCGTAATTTGCCGATAGGGCAGCGCCGGGTTTTTTTGGATTTCGACGGCGTAGCCAAAAGCTCCCCCGAGCGCGAAAACCCCCGCCGGCGCGCGAAGATCTCCCTCGCGCTTAGGTGCGACTCCTGACGGCACAGGATGCAAACCCAAACCCCAAGCGAGTCCGTTTTTCCCGAGCCTGCCGCTCCATGGCCCGCCGGATTGAGTCCAAACACCGCCGCTGTTTTTTTCAAAAACCCGCACCGCCACCCGCGAGGAATTCCAATCAGGCGCGATGCCGAGAATGCATTGGCGGCAATCCTGTGGCAGTTCAAATGCCGACGACGCCGAACTGGAGATTCCCAAAACAAGGAGGAGGGCGAGTCGGATTTTGAGGAGGCGATTCATGGTTCTCGCCCGATAAGGAAACAATCCAGCGCCCGACTGCAAACCCCGAAAGTAGGGTTTACCGGGAGTGGATTCCGCATCGCGCTGTGTTTGCGTGGGGGAGGATTCACGTGGCACTCTGATTTTATGGAAAAGAAAAAAGTTCTGATCATCGGCGGAGTGGCTGGCGGGGCTTCGTGCGCGGCGCGGTTGCGACGCTTGGACGAGTCGTGCGAGATCACGATTCTGGAGCGCGGGCCGCATGTGTCGTTCGCGAATTGCGGCCTGCCCTACTTCATCGGCGATGTCATCACCGCCGAGTCGAAGCTCGTTCTGGCAAACGCAGAGCTTTTTCGCGAGCGCTTCGGCATTGAGGTGAAACTCCACCATGAGGCCATGGCAATCGATCCCGCCACGCGCTGCGTGACCGTGCGCCACACCCAGTCCGGAGAGGATTTGGTTTTCTCCTACGACGCGCTTGTCCTCTCGCCAGGTGCCGCACCGATCCGCCCACCGCTCCCTGGCATCGACCTGCCGGGTATTTTCTCGGTTCGCACGATTCCCGATTCGAAACGCATCCGCGAATGGATCGACTCGCGCGGGGCGACTTCGGCCGTCGTCGGCGGCGGGGGCTACATCGGCATCGAAATGGCCGAAAACCTCCTCCATCGCGGCTTGAGTGTGTCGCTGGTGGAAATGCAGAACGAAATCCTCCCGAATTTCGACCCCGAAATGGCCGTGCTGGTTCGGCAACGGTTGGAAGAACGCGGATGCCGCTTCATCCTCGGCGACTCTGTTGCGGCTTTCGAGGCCAAGGGAAATGGCACACTCCAAGTCCTCGCCAAATCCGGAGCGAAATTCGATGGCGACCTGGTGATCTTGGCACTCGGCGTCCACCCCGAAACCTCCCTCGCCCGCGAGGCGGGCCTCAAAATCGGCTCCACCGGCGGAATCGAGGTCGATTGCCGCATGCGCACCAGCGATCCGAGGATTTGGGCGGTCGGCGACGCCGTGCAGACGACCAACGTCCTCACCGGCCAACCGATGGTTCTCGCCCTCGCTGGCCCCGCCAACCGCCAAGGCCGAGTTGCCGCTGACAACATCGCGGGCCGCGACTCGGAGTTTCGCGGAGTTCAGATGACCTCGATTCTGGGCGTTTTCGGCCTTGCGGCGGCATCGACGGGACTCACCGAAACCGCCCTCCGCCGCACGGGGGACTCCGATTTTGAGTCCGTCCACATCCATCCGATGAACCATGTCGGCTACTACCCCGGCGCGACACAAATCCACCTCAAGCTCCTCTTCCGTCCCTCGAATGGAAAACTCCTCGGCGCCCAGGCGGTGGGCGAGGCGGATGTCGCGCGGCGGATCGATGTGATCGCGGCGTTCCTTCAGAAAGGCGGAACGGTTGAGGATTTGGCCGAGGCTGAGCTTTGCTACTCGCCGCAATTCGGCGCGGCGAAAGATCCTGTGAACTTCGCCGGAATGGTCGCCTCGAATGTGGTCGATGGCGGCATGCCGCTCGCCAACTGGGAAAACCTCCCCGGCGATGCGTTTCTGGTCGATGTCCGCGACGACGATGAATTCGCCGAGGGCCATGTCCCCGGCGCGATAAACATCCCCCTCCCCGAGTTGCGCCGCGATTTTTCCGCTCTGCCGGCGGACCGCCCGGTCGTGGCCTACTGCAAGGTCGGGCAGCGCGGGTATTACGCCGTCCGGTTTTTGCGCCAGCACGGAATCGACGCCCGCAATGTCACCGGCGGCATTTTGACTTGGAACGCCCTGCGCGGGACGCGCCGCGACTAATCGCCCAACTCGACATTCCAATAGGCGATGTCGAGGAAATGCTTCCAACTCTCGTGCGGATGCGAGGAGAGGGAAATATGGATGAAGGGCCGCCACTTCGGGCGCTTCGGCTTGCGGATGAGCGCCATTCCGGCCTCGTGCGGGAGGCGGTTGCCCTTGCGCGTATTGCAGGGGATACACGAGCAAACGATGTTTTCCCAGGTCGTCTGACCGCCGCGGTCGCGCGGCATGATGTGGTCGAGATTCAGCGAGTCGCGGGAGAAAAGAACGCCGCAGTATTGGCAGGTGTTGTTGTCGCGCTCGAAGACATTGTGGCGTGTGAATTTCACCTCTTTCTTCGGCAGGCGCTCGAACATCAGCAACACGATGATGCGCGGAATGCGGATTTTCATCGAAATGGTCTGCACCATCTCGCGGTCGGGATTGTGGTTGGAAAAATCCTGCCAGCTCGCGAAGTCGTGCGTAACAAATTCGTTGCCGGGAGCCGTCGAGACCACTTGGGCGTGGCCTTGATAGAGGAGGGTGAAGGCACGCTTGGCGCTGCAGGTGTTGACGGCCTGCCAGAGCCGGTTGAGAACCAAAACAGGAGTGTCGAGAGCCGTTTGCATGGGATTTGCGTCCCGGTGGCGGATCCCACTGCTTTGAGGCGGGATGCCCCGCAGACGCGCGGACACTAAAAGCACGCCTCGTCAGGTGTCAACAGGCATCCCGTGACAGAATTTTCATCCGCAAGGAAATCCCGGTTGTTTTTTCCTTAAACTGCCAAACGGGTGGCGACGAGGGACTCGAGGTGGGTGCGGAGGGGTTCGTTTTCCAGGCGCTCGAGGAGGCTGTTGAAGAAGCCGTTCACGATGAGGCGGCGGGCTTTGTCTTTGGGGATGCCCCGGGCTTCCATGTAGAAGAGTTCGTCGGCGCTCACGGGGCCGTTGGTGGCGCCGTGGCTGCAGCGGACTTCGTCGTTCAGAATTTCCAGGCCGGGCATGGAGTTCGGGTCGGCGTCGTCGCTGAGGATGAGGTTTTTGACCTTCTGGTAGGCGTCGGTTCCCTTGGCGCCGGGCTGGACCTTGATGAGGCCGGCGAAGATGGTGCGGGATTTGTCGTCGAGCGCGTTGAGGTAGAGGAGGTCGCTCGTGGCATGCGGCGCGACATGGTCTTGCAAGGTCCGCTGGTCTATCTCGCGGGTGCCTTCGACGGGGTTGATGGAATACATCTCGCTGCGGGCGCCTTCGCCGACGAGGCGGCTGAGGCTTTCGCCGCGGATGTAGCCGCCGCCGAAATTCGCGATCAGCGCGGTGCTGGTGGCGTCGCGATCGACGATGGTGGAGTTCAGGTGGAAGGCGGTGGTTTCGCGCGACCAGTCCTGGACGGCGATGTAGGTGAGCTTGGCGCCGCGCTCGAGGTGGAGATCGTTCACGCCGCAGGCCAAGGCGGGGAGCTTGTCGGCGGACTTGAAATAATCGACAACCGTGACGCGGCTGTTCTCGCCGCAGACGATGAGCGTGTGCGGGAAGACCGAGGCGTTGGCGCCTTCGACCCACTGGAAGAGTTCGATGGGGAGTTCGACGCTGGTGTTGGCCGGAATATAAATAAACGCGCCGGCGGTGACGCGGGCTTTGTGGAGCGCGGCGAATTTGCGGGAGCCGAGTTCCACGGGCCGGGCCATGAAATATTTTTTGAAAAGGTCGGGGTGGTTCGCGGCGGCGGACTCGAGGGTTTCAAGGATCACACCTTTCGGAAGCGACGACGCCTCGCGGTGGAGCAGGGTGTTGTTGCCGAGAACGAGCTTGGCGGAGGTTTTCTGCAAGCCGGTGGAGGCATTGATCAGGCGGCCTTCGCTGGCGACGGGGGGGGCGTCCACAAAGGCGGAGAGGTCGAGCGCCTTGAGGTTCGCGAAGCGCCAAGCCTCGTCCTTGCGGACGGGAGCGGGGAGTTTTTCGTATTCGGCGAGGGCGGCGGATTGCTCGGCCTGGAACCAGGCGGGCCATGCGGACGGGGCCGCGGCGGGTTTTTCCATAAGAGTGGTCATTGTTATTCCTCCGGGGTCAGCCGACGGAGCCCTCCATTTCGAGGTCGATGAGGCGTTTGAGCTCGACCGAGTATTCCATGGGGAATTGCTGGACGAGGTCGTTGACGAATCCGTTCACGGCGAGGCTCATGGCGGCGCCTTCGGAGATGCCACGCTGTTGCATGTAGAAGATCTGCTCGGCGCTGATCTTGCTGACCGAGGCCTCGTGCTGGCAGGCGTTCTCCTTTCCGCGCACGGTGATGGCGGGGTAGGTGTCGGTGCGGCTGTCGGTGTTGATGAGGAGCGCGTCGCACTCGGTGTTGTTCTTGCAGCCCTTGA
>CAWUMN010000008.1:0-22657 GCA_963923595.1 uncultured bacterium | reverse complement strand
CGGCGATCGTGCCGACTCCGACCTCGGAGACGAGTTTCACCGAGATGCGCGCGGCACGGTTGGCGTTTTTGAGGTCGTGGATCAACTCCGCCAAATCTTCGATCGAGTAGATGTCATGGTGCGGCGGCGGAGAAATCAGGCCGACGCCGGGCGTGGTGCCACGGGTCTTGGCGATCGAGGGATAAACCTTCGTGCCGGGAAGTTCGCCGCCCTCGCCGGGCTTCGCGCCTTGCGCCATTTTGATCTGAATCTCGCGGGCGTTGGTGAGGTAGTGGGCGGTGACGCCGAAACGGCCAGAGGCGACCTGCTTGATCGCGGAGTTCATCGAGTCGCCGTTTTGCGACCAGGTGAAGCGCTCGGGATCCTCGCCACCCTCGCCGGTGTTGGATTTTCCGCCGAGGCGGTTCATGGCGATGGCGAGCGCCTCGTGGGCTTCTTTCGAAATCGAGCCGTAGCTCATCGCGCCGGTTTTGAAACGGCGGACGATTTGCTCGACGGTCTCGACCTCCTCGATGGGAATGGAGTCGCCTTTTTTGAACTGAAGCAGGCCGCGCAGAGTGAAATGGCGCTTCTCCTGGTCGTTCACGAGGGACGAGTATTTTTTGAAGGTCGCGTAGTCGGCGGTGCGGACAGCCTTCTGAAGCGAGTGAATCGTCTCCGGGTTGAAGAGGTGCTGCTCGCCATCATTGCGCCACTGGTAGTCGCCGCCGGGGTCGAGCGTAGGATTGACCACCTCGCCGAGCGGGTAGGCGCGGCGATGGCGGCGGAAAAGCTCCTCGCCGATTTCCTTGAGGCCGATGCCTTCGACTCGGGACGGGGTCCAGCAGAAATATTTGTCCACGACCTCGTGGTTGAGTCCAACGGCTTCGAAGATCTGCGCGCCGCGGTAGCTCTTGATCGTGGAGATGCCCATCTTGGCCATCGTTTTCACGACGCCTTTGACGGCGGCCTTGATGAAATTCTTCACCGCCTTTTTGTGGTCCACGCCGGGGAGCATTCCCTCGCGGATCATGTCGTCGAGCGACTCGAAGGCGAGGTAGGGATTCACGGCACTGATGCCGTAGCCGAGCAGGAGCGCGAAGTGGTGGACTTCACGAGGTTCGCCGGATTCGAGAACGAAGCTCGCCTTTGTGCGGGTGCCGGCGCGGATGAGGTGGTGGTGCAGGCCCGCCACCGCGAGAAGCGCGGGGATCGCCACATGGTCACGGTCCACGCCGCGGTCGCTGAGGATGATGATGTTTTTTCCTTCGGCGAGCGCCTTGTCGGCGTCGGCAAAAAGCGTCTCCATCGCCTTCTCAAGCCCTTCCGGTCCAGTTGAGGCCTCGAAAAGGATCGGGATGGTGACGGGATGGAAGCCCTCGCGTTCGATATGGCGGATTTGCTCGAGGGCGGCGTTGTCGATGATCGGCTCGTCGAGCTTGATCATTCGGCAGCTCACGGGCGTCGGATCGAGGAGATTGCCCTCGGAGCCGAGCATCGTGGTCGTCGCGGTGACGATTTCCTCACGGATCGGATCAATCGGCGGGTTCGTGACCTGTGCGAAGAGTTGTTTGAAATAGTTATAGAGAAGAACCGGCTTGTCGGAGAGGACCGCCAGCGGGGTGTCGGTGCCCATCGAGCCGATGGGTTGGACGCCGTCGCGGGCCATCGGGCCGAGGATCACGCGCTGGTCTTCGAAGGTGTAACCGAAGGCCTGCTGGCGCTGGAGGATCGTCTCATGGTCCGGCAGCCACTCGCGCGGAGGCTTCGGCAGATCGCCGAGCAGGACATGGTTTTCATCGAGCCATTTCCGGTAGGGATGCTCGCGGACGATTTCGTTTTTGATCTCCTCGTCGGAAATGATGCGGCCCTTTGAAGTGTCCACAAGGAACATCCGACCGGGTTGCAGGCGGCCTTTTTGCTCGATCCGCTCGGGTTCGATCGGGAGCACGCCGGCCTCGGAGGCCATGATGACGAGGCCGTCCTTGGTCACCCAGTAACGCGAGGGGCGGAGGCCGTTGCGGTCCAGCGTGGCGCCGATGACGGTGCCGTCGGTGAACGCCACGGAGGCCGGGCCGTCCCAAGGCTCCATGAGGCAGGAGTGGTATTCGTAGAACGCCCGTTTGTCGTCGGGCATGTTTTCATTCAACTCCCATGGTTCGGGAATCATCATCATCACCGCGTGCGGCAACGAGCGGCCGGCGAGGGTGAGCAGCTCCAGGCAGTTGTCGAACATCGAGGAGTCCGAGCCGTTGCTGTTGATGATGGGAAGAATCTTGGCGATGTCGTTTCCAAGGACCTTGCTGGTGAGCCGGGCCTCGCGGGCGCGCATCCAATTCACATTGCCGCGCAGGGTGTTGATCTCGCCGTTGTGGGCAATGAAGCGGTAAGGGTGCGAGCGATCCCAACTCGGGAAGGTGTTCGTCGAGAAACGCGAATGGACGAGGCCGATCGCGGACTCGAAATCCTCGGCTTTGAGGTCGAGAAAATAGCGGTCCACCTGCTCGGGCATGAGCATGCCTTTGTAGATCATGGTCCGGCTCGAGAGGCTTGGGATATACCAGATGGAATCTTTGCCAGCGGTGCGGATCAGGTGATGAGCGCGCTTGCGGATGATGAAAAGCTGGCGCTCGAAATCAAGAATGTCGGTGCAGCCTGGCTTGCGCTCGAGGAAGACTTGGCGCATGCGGGGCTCGCTGGCGAGGGCGGTGGCGCCCAGCATCGAGTTGTCCACGGCCAGTTCGCGCCAACCGAGGACCGAAACGCCCTGTTCGGCGGCGACTTTTTCAAAAGTCTCCTGCGCAGCTTTGGCCTCGGCCTCCTCGGGGGAGGAGAAAACCACGCCCGCGCCGTATTTTCCAAGCTCGGGAAGATTGATGCCCTGCTCCGCGCAAACGCGGCGGAGGAATTTGTCGGGCATCTGGGTGAGGATGCCGGCGCCGTCGCCGGTGTTGTGTTCCGCGCCAACCGCGCCGCGGTGGTCGAGATTAAGCAAAATGGTCAGCGCGTCCTTGACGATCGCGTGCGATTTTCGGCCATGGATATCAACGATGAAGCCGACGCCGCAGGCGTCATGCTCGAATGCCGGATCGTAGAGGCCCTGCTTGGGTGGCGGGCCGGTGAGGCGCGTTTTTTTGTGTTCCATGGTTTCCTAGATTTTTATCCCTTGCCCGCTCCGCCGAAGGGCGTGTCCAACGGGTCTTCGAAGCAAGCGGGGAAAAATACGCAACCTGTGCAAACTCGCACAATGGTTTTTTGAACGAATTTTCGAAAAACTCCGAATCAGCCTGCGCTCACCGACCCTTCGCGGATGGCGGCGGCGAGGGTTTCCCATGGGAGCGTCGCGCATTTCACGCGTTGCGGGAAGCGGTGCACGGCGCCCAAAGCCCGGAGCGCGGTGAGTTTTTCGATCTCGGGCGAAGCCTCGCCGGTCGTCGCGAGCTTGCGGAAGTCCCCCGAGAGCGTGGACGCCTCCGAGGTTTTCAGGCCCGTCGCCGCTCCGGTCATCAACGATCCGGAAGCCGTGCAGATCGCGCAGGCGCTGGCTTGGAAACGCACAGCCTCGAGCTTGTCATCGACGATGCGAAGCTCGACCGAAAGCTCGTCGCCGCAAAGCGCGTTGTGGCCCTCGGCGCGGTGGCTGGGGTTTTCGAGCGGGCCGTGGTTGCGAGGCCGACGCGAGTGCTGGAGCAAAATCTCCTGATAAAGTTCGTCCGTGTTCATGGATTGAAAAACCGGATCGCCTCCGCGATGGCGTCCACCAACCGGTCGGCCTCGGCAGGGGTGTTGTAAAAATGGAAACTCGCCCGCGCGGAGGCCGGAGCGCCGAGTTTTCGCATGAGCGGCTGGGCGCAATGATGTCCGGCGCGGATGGCAACACGGCGGTCGTTGCAAAAAAACGCGAGGTCGTGGGCGTGGACGCCCTCAACGGCAAAAGTCACGAGGTGCGCGCGGGAGAATTTGGGTCCGAAAACCCGAACTCCCGGCAGGCCGCGAAGTTTCTCCGCCGCGTATTCCGCCAGAGCGGAGGAATGGGCGGCGATTTTTTCGAGTCCCACGGAATCCACGAAATCGAGCGCGGCATGGAGGCCGGCTGATTCAATGATCGCGGGAGTTCCGGCCTCGAATCGCGCTGGCGGGGGACGGAACTTCGCGCCGCCAAACTCCACGCGGTCCACCATCTCGCCGCCGAACTGCCATGGCGGCATGGCCTCGAGGATTTCCCGGCGGCCGTAGAGGATTCCGATGCCGGTCGGGCCGCACATTTTGTGGGCCGAGCAGACGAGGAAATCACAACCGATCTCCTCCACATCCACTGGAATGTGCGCCGCGCTCTGGGCCGCATCGATCAAGGTGGTGACGCCGTTTTCGCGTGCGAGGCGGCATAGTTCCTTCGCCGGAGTCTCGACCGCCATGGTGTTGGAGATGTGGGTGAAGGCGAAAATCCTCGGGCGCTCTGTGAGAAGGGCGCGGGCGGCTTCAAGGTTGAGGCCGGCGCCATTTTCGAGAACTGGCACATATTTCAAGACCGCCCCTTGGCGTGCTGCGAGTTGTTGCCAGGGAACCATGTTGCTGTGGTGCTCGAGTTCGGTGAGGAGGATCGTGTCGCCGGGCTTCACATTCGCTCCGCCCCAAGCCGACGCGACGAGGTTCACCGCCTCGGTCGTTCCACGAACAAACACGATCGACTCCGCCGAGGGCGCGTTGAAAAACTCCCGCGCCCGCTCGCGACCCGCCTCGTAGACAGCCGTCGCCCGTTCGCTGAGTTCGTGGATGCCGCGGTGGACATTCGCGTATTCGTGGCCCGCGAAGTCGCGCATCCGCTCAATCACGGCACGGGGCTTTTGCGTCGAAGCGCCGTTGTCGAGATAGGCGACCGGGCTTTCCCCGTCCAAAAAAGGGAACTCCCGGCGCCACCGCTCCACATCGTCCATCAAGCTGGGTCTGGAATTTTTATCGCTCAATGTGGCCTCAGTAGGACTTAGCCCAGACGACGCGCTGCTTGCTCGGCTCGCCGCTGAAGGGGCACACGCCCGACTCGGGGTTCTCTTCGAAAGGAATGCAGCGGATCGTGACCTTCAGGTCGGCTTTGATCTGCTCCTCGACCTTCGCCGAGCCGTTCCAGTGCGTGAGCGCGAAGCCGCCGTGGATCTCAGGCTTCGCCGGGTTTTTCGGAGTGAAGAATTGGTAGAACTCCTCCTTCGAATCGATGGGACGCATGTGGGCATCCCGGTATTCCGTGGCGCGGCGGAGGAGCGTGGACTGGATCTCGTCGAGCATCGGCGCAATGCGGCCGGGGATTTCGGCGAGAGGTAAAAACTCTTTCTCCTTGTGCGCGCGGTCGCGGCGGGCGACGGCGGCGGTGCCTTGTGCGAGGTCGCGCGGGCCGATCTCGATGCGGATCGGAACGCCTTTCTTGATGTGCTCCCAGGTTTTCACGCCGCCTCCAAGATCGCGGGTGTCGACCTCGACGCCGAGCGTGGCGCCGTGGAAGGAAATCGAGCGAAGTTCTGCGGCGAGTTTTTCGGCAGCTTCAAGGATCGCGGCCTTCGAGTCTTCCTTCGGCGTGATCGGGAGGATGACGACATGCGTGGCGGCGATGCGCGGCGGGACGACCAGGCCGTCGTCGTCGGAGTGCATCATGATCAGCGTGCCGATGAGTCGGGTGCTCACGCCCCAGCTGGTCGTCCAGGCGTGCTCGAGTTGACCGCCGCGGCCTTGGAATTCGATGCCGGCGGCTTTGGAGAAATTCTGCCCGAGGAAATGCGAGGTGCCGGCCTGGATGGCTTTGCGGTCCTGCACCATCGCCTCGATGCAATAGGTGCGCAGCGCGCCGGGGAAGCGTTCGCTCTCGCTTTTCTCGCCGGTGAGGACAGGTAGGGCGAGGAAGTCGCGCGCGAAAGTCTCATAGACGCGCAGCATTTTCATCGTCTCCTCCTCGGCCTCTTCGCGCGTCTCATGCGCGGTGTGGCCTTCCTGCCAGAGGAACTCGGCGGTGCGCAGGAACAGGCGGGGACGCATTTCCCAGCGGACCACATTCGCCCACTGGTTGAGCAGGATCGGGAGATCGCGCCAGGATTTCACCCAGCGCGCATAGGCCGCGCCGATGATCGTCTCGGAGGTCGGCCGGACCACGAGCGGCTCGGAAAGCTCGCCGGCGGGCACGAGTTTTCCATCCTTCGCCTCGAGGCGGTGGTGGGTGACGACCGCGCATTCCTTCGCGAAGCCCTCGACATGCGCGGCCTCCTTTTCGAGATAGCTGAGCGGGATGAAGAGCGGGAAGTAGGCGTTGCGGTGGCCGGTGGCCTTGAACATCCCGTCGAGGACGGCCTGCATCCGCTCCCAGAGCGCGTAGCCGGTCGGCTTCACCACCATGCAGCCGCGCACCTCGGAATTCTCGGCGAGATCCGCCGCGCGGATGACCTGTTGATACCACTCGGGAAAATCCTCGTCGCGCCGGGGCGTGACGGCCGTCTGTTGTTTGTCGCTCATGGGGGCGGAATCATTGCGGGAGCCGCTGGCCGGTAAAGTTCTTTTCTCGGAAAAAACGGCTGAGCCCTGAAATCAGAGCAGGGGAAGTTGGGAGGAGGCGGCAGGGTCGGGGACGAGGCGTTTGCGGGAGGTTTTGGCGAGGGCGGGTTGGCCTTCGGTGTTGAGTTCGGATTTTTCGAGGTTGCCGAGGATTTCCTTGGCGCGGGCGATGATCGAGTCGGGGAGGCCGGCGAGGCGGGCGACCTGGATGCCGTAGCTTTGGTCGGCGCGGCCGGGGACGATTTTGCGCAGGAAGACGATCTGGTCGTTCCACTCGCGCACGGCGACATTGAGGTTCAACACGCCGGGGCGGGTTCGCTCGAGGTCGGTGAGTTCGTGGTAGTGCGTGGCGAACAGCGCGCGGCAGCCGATCTGGTCGTGCAGGTGTTCGGCCACGCTCCACGCGATCGAGAGTCCGTCGAAGGTCGAGGTGCCGCGTCCGATCTCGTCGAGGATGACGAGGCTTTTCGCCGTCGCGTTGTTGAGGATGTTCGCGGTTTCGTTCATTTCGACCATGAAGGTCGATTGCCCGCGGGCGAGGTCGTCGTTGGCGCCGACGCGGGTGAAAATCCGGTCGGCGAGGCCGAGGCGCATCGACTTCGCTGGAACGAAGCTTCCGGTCTGCGCCATGAGCGCAAGGAGGGCTGTTTGGCGGATGTAGGTGGATTTTCCCGCCATGTTCGGGCCGGTGATGATGGCGAACTTTTTGCCCTCCGCGCCGAGGTTCGTGTCGTTCGGCACAAAGCGCGCGCCTTCCATTTGACGGTCGAGCACGGGGTGCCGGCCCTCGGTGATTTCGAGGATTTCCGATTCGTCGATCTCCGGGCGGCAGTAGCCGTGGAGGCGGGCGGTCTCGGCCAGGGAGCAGAGGACATCCAGCACGGCGAGAGTGGCGGCGGTCTCTTGCAGCTTCGAAAGCTCGGCGAGGACGGCAGCGCGCAGTTCGCTGAAAATCTCGATCTCGCGGGCGCGGGCGCGCTCGTCGGCGCCGAGGATTTTGCCCTCCATTTCCTTCAGCTCGGGCGTGACGAATCGCTCGCCGTTCACCGTCGTCTGCTTGCGGATGTAGTCGGCGGGGACGGAGGGGAGGTTGGCCTTGGTGATTTCGATGAAATAGCCGAAGACCGAGGTGAAGCGGACCTTGAGCGACTTGATGCCGGTGCGTTCGATCTCGCGTTCCTGCAGGGCGGCGATCCAGCCTTTGCCCTCGAGGGAGGCGGCGCGGAGTTCGTCGAGGGCAGGATCGAACCCGGTCTCGACAAACCCGCCATCGCGGATGATCGCGGGAGGCTCGGCCACGATCGCCTTGCGGAGTTTTTCGCTGAGTTCCGGCAGGGCGTGGAGGCCCTCAACGAGGCCGGAAAGCAGGGGGGAGGGGAGGTGAAAAGAATCCGCGCCGCCGAGGCTCGCGGCGAGCGGCGGGATGAGTTCCAGCGACTGGGCCAGGGCGGCTAGGTCGCGGGCGTTTCCGGATGGCCCGCCGAGTCGGGAGGTCGCGCGCTCGATGTCGCGGATTTCGGCGAGGCGTGAACGCAGGTCGCCGAGGAGCATGGCATTGTCCAGCAGGGCGGCGATCGCCTCTTGGCGGCGCTCTATGGCGTTGGCGTTGCGGAGCGGATGGAGAATCCAATCACGCAGGAGACGGGCGCCCATCGGGGTGCGCGTCGTGTCGAGCGCGCCGAGGAGCGTCATCTGGCGGCCGGAGCGGGATTGGACGAGTTCGAGATGGCTCTGCGTGGCGGCGTCGAGGATGAGGAATTCGCTGCGGCGGTAGGGTTGCAGGCGGCGAAGGTGTCCCGCCGGGCGGCGCATCTGGCGGGTGATGTAATGGAGCAACGCCCCGGCGGCGCCGGTGGCTGCCGGGAGGTCGGCGCACCCGAAGCCATCCAGCGAGTGGACCTTGAAATGCGAGCGGAGCAACTCCGCGGCGGGCTCGGGTTCAAAGGCGTAGCCGTCGAGGGGTGATTGCGGGGTGATCGCGGAAAACTCGGCGGTCTGGTGGTCGGGAACGAGGATTTCGGCGGGGGAGACGCGGGCCAGTTCGTCGAGCAGGGCCGAGAGGGAATCGAGTTCGGTCAGACGGAACTCACCGGTGCTCAGGTCGCAGTAGGCCAGGCCGTGCGCGTCGCCGCGCTTCGCGAGGGCGGCGAGGAAGTTCGGTTTGCGGTCGTCCAGCCCGAAATCATCCAGCGTGCCGGGGCTGAGGATTTGGGAAATCTCGCGGCGGACGAGCTTGCCGGCGGTCACTTCGCCGACTTGATCGCAGATGGCGGCACGCCAGCCGGCGGCGATAAGTTTTTCGATGTAGCCCCGCGCGGCATGGTAGGGGACGCCGCACATGGGGGTCGCGCCGCGCTTGGTCAGGGCGACATTCAGGATGCGCGAGGCTTCGACGGCATCGTCGCCGAACATCTCGTAGAAGTCGCCGAGACGGAAAAGAAGGAGTGTTCCCGGGGGCAGTTCCCGCCTCACGGCGAGATACTGCTGCATCATCGGTGTCAGCTTTTCCTCCGACATGACAGGTCAGGCCGATTTTAGAAAGGCGGCCAGCGGGCTGGTGGCGGCGGCGTGGTCGAGCTGGGTCGGGAGGCCGGCTTCGCGGGCCTCGCGGGCGGCCTCGACCGTGGCCTTGAAGGCGCGGGCCATACGAACAGGATCCTCGGCGGCGGCGATCGCGGTGTTCACCAGAACGGCGTCCGCGCCCATTTCCAAAGCCTCGGCGGCGTGGCTCGGCGCGCCGATGCCGGCGTCCACCACGACCGGGACGGTGGCTTGGTTGATGATGATCTCGATCTGCGCGCGGGTCTCGAGGCCGCGGTTGCTGCCGATGGGCGAGCCGAGCGGCATGACGGTCGCGGTGCCGACATCCTGCAGTCGGCGGGCGAGAACGGGGTCGGCGTTGATGTAGGGCAGGACGGTGAAGCCCTCCTTCACGAGGATTTCCGCGGCGGCGAGGGTTTCAACGGGATCGGGCAGGAGGTAGTGGGGGTCGGGGTGGATTTCGAGTTTCACCCATTTCGGGAGTCCGGCGGCGGCGGCGAGGCGGGCGAGGCGGACGGCCTCGTCGGCGTTCATCGCGCCGCTGGTGTTCGGTAGGAGGAGGTATTTTTCGGGATCGATGAAATCGAGGATGTTTGCGAACGGGTCTTTTTTTCCCGACAGGTCGGCGCGTCGGAGGGCGACGGTGACGATCTCGCAACCGCTGGCGGCGAGGGCGTCGCGCATGGTTTCGTTCGACGAGAATTTTCCGGTTCCGAGTAGGAGGCGCGAGGAAAAGGTGCGCCCGGCGATGGTGAGTGGTTGAGTCACGGGATCAGGTGTATTTGACGACTTCCTCGATCGTGGTGATGCCATCGTAGATCGAGCGCATGCCGTCCTGGCGGAGTGTGGTCATGCCGAGTTCGATGGCTTTTTGGCGGATGAGGATTCCAGGTTCGCGGTTGTTGATCATTTCGCGGATCGGGTCGGAAATTTTGAGGAGTTCGTAGATGCCTTTGCGGCCTTTGTAGCCGGTGTGGTTGCAGATGTCGCAGCCCTTGCCATAGAAAAACGACTTGTCGCCGATGTCGTGCGGAGAGAGGCCGATCGAGGCGAGGACCTGCTCGCTTGGCTGGTAAGGGGTGCGGCAGTTCACGCAGATTTTGCGGATCAAGCGCTGGGCGAGCACGCATTCCAGCGAGGCCGAGATGAGGAACGGCTCGATGCCCATGTCCATGAGTCGCGTGACGGCACCGGTCGAGTCGTTCGTGTGAAGCGTGGTGAAAACCAAGTGGCCTGTGAGCGAAGCCTGGATCGCGATCTGGGCGGTTTCGGCGTCGCGCGTTTCGCCGACGAGGATCCGGTCGGGGTCCTGACGGAGAAAGGCGCGGAGGACCTTGGAAAAAGTGAGGCCGATCGAGTCGTTGATCGGGACCTGGATGATGCCGTCGATCTCGTATTCAACGGGATCCTCGGCGGTGAGGAGCTTGGAGTCGATCGTGTTGATTTTGCGCAGGCACGAGTAGAGCGTCGTGGTTTTTCCCGAGCCGGTCGGGCCGGTGACGATGAAGATGCCGTTGGGTTTTTCGATAACCTGCAGGACATAGGCCATGATGTCATCGGGCATTCCAAGCGTCTCGAGTTCCAGGTTCACACTCGAGCGGTCGAGCACGCGGAGCACAACGCTCTCGCCGAACGCGGTGGGGAGGGTGGAAACGCGGAGGTCGACCTGGCGGCCGTTGATCTCGCGCTCGATGCGGCCATCCTGCGGCAGGCGTCGCTCGGCGATGTTGAGGTTCGACATCACCTTCACGCGCGAGATGACGGGCAGCGCGAGGCGGAAGGGCGGGGGATCCATTTCGTAAAGCGCGCCGTCCACGCGGTAGCGGATTTTGAACTCGCTCTCGAACGGCTCGAAATGGATATCGCTCGCCCGCGCGGCGATCGCCTTGTCGAGGATGAGGTCGACATACTTGATGATCGGCGCGGCGTTCGCCTCGGCGAGGACGGCCTGGTCGTTGATCTGCTCGTCGGGTCCCTCGTTGACAGAAATTTCACCGCCGAGATGACCGAGGATTTCCCCGATGTTCGACTCGTCGGAGCCGTAGTGTTGGTTGATCAGGCTCCGGACCGTTGGTGGATAGGAGACAACCGGAACGATGTCGCGGCCGAGGCCGAAGCGGAGATCTTCGAGCGGGCTGGAGTTCAGCGGATCGACGAGGGCGACGAAAATGGTGTTTCCCGATGCGGAAATCGGGAGGCAGCCGTGGAGACGCGCGAGCCCGGAAGGGATGAGTTGGAGTGTCTGGGCGTCGGGCTGGAACTCACTCAAATCACACGGCTCGGTGCCGAGGGAATCGGCGATGGCTTTTTCAAAACCCCGCTCGCTGACGGTTCCGGTCTCGACGAGGATTTGCTCGATCGGGGCACCGGAGGTCGAGGCCTGATGCAGAAGTGCCGCTCCCTCGTCCTCGGTGATCAGCTCCTGCTCGACAAAAATTTCGACAACTTGATTGGCGTCCATGGCGGGGTCAGTCGAGATCGGACATGGTGGTGCTGATGACCTCCTCGGCAGTGGTCATTCCGGCGAGAACCTTGCGCACGCCGTCCTCGCGGAGGGTTCGCATGCCGAGCTCGCGCGCGCGCTGGCGGAGAGCGATGGTCGATGCGTTTGCGTTGATCATGTTCCGGACTTCGTCATCGACGAGGAACATTTCAAAAATACCCATCCGGCCCCGATAACCGCGGCCCCGGCAGCGCTCGCAACCCACGGGACGCATGACGCTCGCCTGGCGGATTTGCCCCGGGTCGATCTGGAGAGACTGCAATTCGTATTCGGAAAGCTCGCCGTGTTGTTTGCAATGCGGGCAGAGGCGGCGGACGAGGCGCTGGGCGAGGACCGCGCGGACCGAACTGGAGACAAGGAATGGCTTCACGCCGATATCGACAAGGCGGGCGATCGCGCTCGGGGCGTCGTTTGTGTGGAGGGTGGAAAGCACGAGGTGGCCAGTGAGAGAAGCGTTCACCGCGATGCTGGCGGTCTCGTAGTCGCGAATTTCACCGATCATGATGATGTTCGGGGCCTGGCGCAGGATTGAGCGAAGGGCCGCGGGGAAGGTCATGCCGATACTCGCGTTCACCGGAACCTGGTTGATGCCGTTCATTTGGTATTCGACCGGATCCTCGACCGTGATGAGCTTCCGGTCAGGCTTGTTCATGTAATTCAGGCAGCCGTAGAGCGTGGTGGTTTTTCCCGAACCGGTGGGGCCGGTGACGAGGATGATGCCGTCGGGGAGATTGATGCACTGCTCGAACTTCGCCTGGTCGTCCGAGAGGAAACCAAGGTCCGGCAGGCCGAGGAGGAGCGAGGTTTTGTCGAGGATACGCATGACCACGCTCTCGCCGTGGACGGTCGGGATGGTGGAAACGCGGAGGTCGATGGCGTTGTCTCCGACTTTAATTTGGATACGGCCGTCCTGCGGGATGCGTTTCTCGGCGATGCTCATCGAGCGCGACATAATCTTGATGCGGCTGACGATCGCGCCGTGGAGTTTGCGCGGAGGCGGTTGCATTTCCTGGAGGACACCGTCGATGCGGAAGCGGATGCGAAGTTTGCTCTCGAGGGGCTCGATGTGGATATCGCTCGCGCGGTTCGTGTGGGCCTCCAAAAGCAGCATCGAGACGAGCTTGATGATCGGCGCGTCGCCGGGCTCGTCATCTTCATCGTCATCCTCCTGTGCGGCTTCGGCGGACTTGGTCTTACCGGCCTCCTTGAGCAATTCGTTCGCGGCATCCTCGGCGCTGCCGTAGTGCTTCACGATCAGCTTGCGGAGTTCCGCCGGCGAGGCGCAGACAAACTCGATCTCGCGCTGGAGTTTGTAGGACAGGTCGTCCATTGACTGCATGTCCATGGCATCCCCGATCGCGATGGTGAGAATGCCGTTGCGGAGGGCAAGTGGGAGGGCCTGGTAGCGTCGGGCGTCATCACCCTCGACAAGGTCCAGCACGCGCCGCTCGGGGTGCGAGTCGGCGAGGTCCACGAACTCCATGCTGTTTTGGGCCGCCAGAGCGCGGGAGACATCCTCCTCGGTGACGACCCCGTCGTTGACGAGGGTTTGGATCAAGCCCGCCTCGTTCAAGTGCTCCCTGGCCGATTCGATCTGCGCCTTCGTGGCAAGCCCGAGGTCGCGGAGGGTTTCGGCTATGAATTCATCGTTGTGGAACACGGTGGCGAAAAGATCGAGCTGGGTATCTTAAGAAGGCGCGGGGTGAAGTCAATGTGCCGGGCTCCCCCCGAGAAACGCCGCGAGGTCTGCGGGAAGTTCGCTGTGCCATTCCAGCAGGGAGCCGTTCCACTCGAGCGAAAGCCCCGCCGAATGAAGAGCGTGGCGGGGGAGTTGAAGGCGTTTTTGAAGCGCGGGCGTCCAGCCGGTTTGAATGAACTCGAGATAACAATCCTCGGACGGGCCGTAGATTTTATCGCCGACCACGGGATGTGCCGCGTGCGCGGCGTGGACTCGGATTTGGTGGGTGCGGCCGGTGAGGGGCCTCGCTTCGACGAGTGAAAACGCGCCGAGTGGTTTTTCGTATTTTTCCAGAACGCGAAACTCCGTCTGAGCCACCGCGCCGCTCGGGTGGACCATTCGTTGAAGGTGGATTTTGGTCTCCAAAACCTCCCCCCGTCGAATGATCGGGGCGTCTACCGTAAAAGTCTCCTCTGTCGGATGGCCGACGAGGATTGCGAGATAGGTCTTCCGAATTTTCCCCTCCTGCATCGCGATGGCGGCTTGGCGCGCAGCGGCCGAGGTTTTGGCGACGAGGACCACGCCGCTCGTTTCGCGATCGAGGCGGTTGATGAGCGAGACCTGGCCGCTATTCGCGATCTCGTAGGAGAGGAGTTCGCGCAAGCCGTCCCACAGCGTCTTCGGTCCGCCCGGCTTGCTCGGGTGGACCAACAGGCCGGCGGGTTTGTCCACGGCGATCAGGTCGGCCGTTTCGCCGAGAACCCGGAACTCTGCTTGATCAGTCATCGCTTCGCGGAAACACTCCGCGCCACCATGATCGAACTCCGCAATGTCACGCGAACCTATTCCTCGGGCACTGGCGTGGTGCGGGCGCTTGACGATGTGTCACTTGACCTCGCGCCTGGCGATTTCGCTACGATCACCGGTCCCAGCGGCTGTGGAAAAAGCACCCTGCTCAACCTCCTCGGCGGTCTCGACACGCCGACCTCGGGTGAGATTCGGGTGGATGGTCTTGAACTGCACCGCGCGGGCGAGCGGGAACTCACCCATTACCGCCGCCACAAGCTCGGCATCGTGTTTCAATTCTTCAATCTCCTGCCTGCGATGACGGTTCGTGAAAATGTGGAGCTGCCTTTGCTCCTTCGTGGAGATTCCGAAAAAAAATGCACCGCGCGGGTGTCGGAAATGCTCGATCTGGTTGGCATGTCCCACCGCGCGGGGCATTTCCCGCATCAGTTGAGCGGCGGCGAGATGCAACGCGTCGCCATCGCCCGTGCCCTCGCCGGGCACCCCGCCCTCCTCCTCGCCGACGAACCGACGGGCAATCTCGACTCCGCCAACGCCGCGCTGGTCTGCGAAACTTTCTCAAAGATTGCTTCCCAAAAAATTGCCACGCTGATTATTGTCACGCACAGCGATTCGGTGGCCGCTCTGGCTCCGGTGCGTATTCAAATGATCGACGGAACCATCCTCTCCAAGCATGTCATCAATCATTCAGTCTGAAGACCCTCGTCTTCAACAATTTGCGATATTTTCAGGGCTCGGCCATGACGAGCTTGCGGCCTTGATTCGCCTCACGGACACGGTGACTTTTCCCAAAGGCGCGAAGATCATCCAAGCTGGCGAGGATGGGCATTGTCTCTACCTGCTTCTCTCGGGCACCGCAGTCGTCCAAGCCCCGCCGCCGGATGGAAAAGTCGAACTCGCCACTCTCAAAGTCGGCGACTTTTTCGGCGAAATCTCCCTCGTTGATGAGGGGCCCCGCTCGGCGGATGTCGTGGCGCTCGAGGATTGCGAACTCCTCCGCGTCACCCGCACCACGATCGGCGTTCTGGCCGGGCTCCAACCCGCCGCCGCCGTCCAAATCCTCAGCTCGATCGGCCGCGAACTCGTCCAGCGCCTTCGCGTCGCCAACCAAAAGTATCTCGACCTCCTGCACCGCCTGGCCCGCTAAACCACCCATTCCATCGTGTCCAACCAACGCACCCTCGCATCCTCCGCAAGCCTCACCGGAAGCGCCCTCCACACCGGCGAGAATGTCACCCTCACCCTCCTGCCCGCGCCTGTGGGACACGGGTTCAAATTCCAGCGCGTCGACCTCCCCGATGAACCGATTGTCGAAGCCGCCGCGGTCCATGTGAAGACCGTCGAGCGCGCGACCACGCTCGTTCAGGGGGCGGTGAAAATCCACACCGTCGAGCATGTCATCTCCGCCCTCGTGGGCATGGGCGTCGACAACGCCCTGATCCAGATGAACGCCAACGAACCGCCGATCGGCGATGGCAGCGCCTCGGAATATGTCGCCCTGATCAAAAAAGCCGGCATCGTTGAGCAGGACGCGCCCCGGCGTTTCCTCGACATCCGCGAGCCGCTCACTGTGGAACTCAACGGCTCCACGCTCGTCATCCTCCCCGACACCAAGTTCCGCGTCTCCTGCACGCAGGTCGGTCCCGAAGGGCGCTTCACCCAATTCCTCTCCGCCGAAATCACGCCCGAATTTTACGAAAAGGAAATCGCACCCGCGCGGACCTTTGTTTTCTACGAGGATGTGAAGCCGCTCATGGACAAGGGCCTCATCAAGGGAGGAAGTCTGGAAAACGCCATCGTCGCCCGCGGCGACAGCGTTCTCAGCAAGGAACCGCTCCGCTTCCCCGATGAATTCGTTCGCCACAAGATTCTCGACATCGTCGGCGACCTCGCGCTTTGCGGTCGCTTCCTTCGCGCCCATGTCATGGCGGTGAAGCCCGGCCACGGCATCAACACCGAAGCCGCCAAAAAACTCGCCGAACGCGCCGGTGCCGCCGCCACCGCCGCGCCGCGCCCCGTCGCCGCTCCCGCTGGCGCCCTCGACATCAACGCGGTGATGAACATCCTCCCGCACCGCTATCCGTTCCTCATGGTCGACCGGATCGTGGATTTCGACGGCGGCCTCAAAGCCACCGGCGTGAAGGCCGTCACGATCAACGAACCGTATTTCCAAGGCCACTTCCCCGGCCACCCCGTCATGCCCGGCGTGCTTCAGCTCGAAGCCATGGCCCAGGTCGCCAGCATCGTCATGATGCGCCGCACCGAGAATGACGGGAAAATCGGCTACTTCATGAGCGCGGACGAGGTGAAGTTCCGCAAACCCGTCATGCCCGGCGACACGCTCTTCATCGAGTGCGAACTCACCAGCGCCAAGAAGCGCCTCGGCAAGGCCTCCTGCCGCTGCCTCGTCAACGGCGAGGTCGTTTCCGAGGGAACCCTTCTCTTCGGCCTCGTCGACAAATGACGCTCATCCACCCGAGTTCGGTCGTCGATCCCTCGGCGGTGCTCCACGACGGCGTCGAGGTTGGTCCCTTCTGCCACATCGGCCCGCAGGTCGAGATCGGCTCCGGCACGCGTCTCCTTGGACATGTCTCGATCGCCGGCCCGACCAAAATCGGGGAGGGGAACTTGTTCTATCCCTACTGCTCGATCGGCCAGCGCTCGCAGGACTTGAAATACACCGCCGAGCCGACCTATCTCGAAATCGGAAACCAAAACACCTTCCGCGAATTCTGCACCGTCAACCGCGGCACCTTGCCGGGCACCAAAACGATTGTTGGCAGCCACGGCAATTTCCTCGCCTACTCGCACATCGCGCACGATTGCGTGGTCGGCGACCATGTCATTTTCTCGAACAACGGAACCCTCGCCGGCCATGTGATTGTCGAGGAGCACGCCATCATCGGCGGCCTCTCCGGCGTCCACCAATTCTGCCGCATCGGCCGCCACGCCATCGTCGGCGGCTGCACGAAGATCGTCCAGGATGTCCCTCCCTACATGATCGCCGACGGCAACCCTGCCGAAGTCCGCGGAGTGAACCAGGTCGGCCTCGAACGCCGGGGATTTTCGCCCGAGGACACCCGCGCCCTCCGCGAAGCCTACCGCCTCCTCTACCGCTCGAACATGAATGTGAAGCAGGCCTGCGAAAAAATCGCCGCCGAGCACTCCGGCCCCGAGTCAATCGCCCGCCTGCTCGAGTTCATCGAGTCCAGCCAACGCGGCATCATCCGGTAAAAACACATTGGCGTTCCTGCGGCGAGTGTGGCAGTTTTCCAGCCCTTCGCCGACGTAGCACAGTGGTAGTGCAATCGATTCGTAATCGATAGGTCACGGGTTCAAATCCCGTCGTCGGCTCTCTTTCTGCGATAGTAACCCAATGCCTATCGGAAATCCGACTATCGAAATCTATTATTAAAATCGATCTTATCAATTGTGATTAAGTGAAATATATAAGCTATTAGGTATTCTCAAAAAATGCAGGCAGGGTAGAGATGGAGGGCCTGGAGATATCTCGCAAGGGCGGGACACCCGCGCTACTCAATCGCCCGAGAGCATCGCGCGGAGGTTCGCGAAGGACATCGCGACATCCTCCTCGGCCACGGGCTTCGACATGATGTCCTCGTGGGTCTCCGAATGGACGCCCTCGCCCTCGATCTCCTTGAGAAACGGGCTGGGGCGGCAGTGCATGGCGGAGCCGAATTTCATGCGGTTGCGGCAATGCGTGATCGTGAGCGACTTCATCGCGCGCGTGATGCCGACATAGAAAAGCCGCCGCTCCTCGTCCACCGTGCCCTCGCTCTTCGAGCGCTCGTGCGGCAGCAGGCCGTCCTCCGCGCCGATCAGGAACACATGCGGGAACTCCAGCCCCTTCGCGGCGTGGAGCGTGATGAGCGTGAGCCCCTTTCCGTCGTCCTTCTTGTCTTCCTCGCGCTCGCGGTTGAGGGAGAGTTCGTCGAGGAAATCCTGCACGCTGCCGCGCCGTTTGGTCTGGTGGGTGGCGAGGGCGTTGAGGATTTCCTTGGCGCCGGACTCGCGGTTCAGCGCCTCCTCGGGCGTTTTGCAGCTCCGCTTCAAATCCTCGAAATACCCGGTGTCGGTGAGGTAGCGGGTGACGATCGCGCAGGCATCCGCGCCGGGGGTGAGGAGGTGGATGCGCGTGGCGGCGAGTTCCTCGGCAAAGGAGCGGATCGCGGCGGCGGTCTTGCGGGAAACCTCGGTTTCAAACGCCGGATCGGTGAGCGTGTCGAAAAGGCTGCGGTGGGCCTTGGCGCTTTGCTCGAGGGCGATCTCGACCGAGGTCGCGCCGATGCCGCGCGGCGGTGTGTTGATGATCCGCAGGAGCGAAATGTCGTCCTGCGGGTTCACCAGGCAGGTGATCGTGGCGAGGATGTCCTTCACCTCGCGGCGGTCGAAAAAACTCTTCCCGCCGACGAGTCGGTAGGGGATCCGCATCCGGCGGAGGTTTTCCTCGAGCAGGCGCGACTGGGCGTTCATGCGGTAGATCACCGCGAAATGCTCCCACGGCAGGCCGCCGGCGTTGCGGATCGCGCCGGCCTCGCCGACCACGAACTCCGCCTCGGTCTTGTCATCCGGCACGGAGACGACATGCACCGGATCGCCGCCCTGGTTCGGGCTCCAGAGGTTTTTGGCGCGGCGGCGGGGGTTGTTTTTGATGAGCCGGTTCGCGGCGGTGAGGATTTGGTTCGTGCTGCGGTAATTTTGCTCGAGCCGGACGACCGCCGGATTGGGAAAATGCTTTTCGAACTCGAGGATGTTCGAGACCTCGGCGCCGCGCCAGCCGTAGATGCTCTGGTCGTCATCGCCCACCACGCAAACATTCGGCGGATCGCCCGAGGCGAGGAGGCTCACCAGATCGAGCTGGAGGCGGTTCGTGTCCTGGAACTCGTCCACGAGCATGTGCGAAAACCTCGCCCGCCACTTCTCGCGGACGGACGGGTGGTCATTCAGCAGCTTCACCGCCTGCACGAGCAGGTCGTCGAAATCCATCGCGTTCAGCGCGTGGAGTTCGCGGTTGTAGCGGGAATAGACCGCGCCGATCACGGTCTCGTCGTCCTGCGGGGCGGCCCAGCCGTTGTTCTTGGCCTTGCTGATGAGGTTTTTTGCGAGTCCGGGATCGAGTTTCTCGTCCTTCGCCGTCACGCGGTTGATCACCTTTTTGATGAGGCCGAGCTGGTCGCCCTCGTCGAAGATCGTGAAATTGTTTTTGTAGCCGAGCTTGTCGGCGTCGGCCCGGAGGATGCGCACGCAGAGGGCGTGGAAGGTCGAGGCCGTGATGTCATCCGCCTGCTCCTCGGTGAGCATTCCGGCGATGCGCTCCTTCATCTCGCGCGCGGCCTTGTTGGTGAAAGTGACGGCGAGGATTTTCGAGGCCGGCGTGCCGGTGGAGACGAGCCAGGTGATGCGCGCAACGATCGTGCGGGTTTTTCCCGTTCCCGCCCCGGCGAGGATCAAGAGTGGGCCGCTCTCGTGCGTGGCGGCGCGCTGTTGCTCGGGATTCAGATCGTAGAGTCGGAAGCGGGACATGGAAAAACGGCCCGCGACTCTGCCCCGACCGGCGGGGACTCACAAGTTTTGCCTGATTCCCTCCTACAAATTCCTCGCCAGGCGGAAACCCAGCACGCTCAGCCGGCTGTCCGGGCTGCGGCTGATGCGGGGCTCGATTCTGTGTGATCTTTCATCATCGCTCCAGATGGCGCTTCGGATTCGGTGGGCGGTCTGCGTGTCATCCAGATCCCAGCACCACTCCCATATATTCGTGGACATGTTAAAGATGCCCAATTCGTTGTAGATTTGTTCGAGCGACCCTGCATCTTGCGAGGCATCCTCGAGCTTTGGCGCCGCCAAATTCTCCGGTATGTTTGAAAACAGCGATTGGCCGGCGAGTCCGCCCCGCGCGGCCCACACCCATTCGGCTTCCAGCGGGAGCCGGTAGCCGTCGGCGTGCGAGTTGAGGGTGATCATCTTCGAGCCGCTGGGCCCGAACGCCCCCTTTCGGTAAATCGTGCTGTCGCATTCGTAGGCCGGCGTGAACCCCTCGTGCTCGCTCTTGGCGTTGCACCATTTCACCGCGTCATACCAAGTGACATGCGAGACGGGACAAAAGGATCCATCCGCTTTCCCGGCCCCGATTTCATAGCCGTTGGAGAGGCTCCAGACCCGCTCCCATTCCCACTCCTCCTGCATCACCGGATGCCTTCCGATCAGGAAGTCTTTGACATTTAGTCCTTTGAACTCCGAATCCTCCGGCAAGGTTCCGCCATGCACTTCGACCATCGAGGTGTTTGGGGAGCGCTTCTCATACATTTTCTTGAAAATGGAAATAAGCCGCTTGCGATCGCCCAGCTTGATCACGCCGAGCTTCTCCAGATCAATCTCCGTGAGTTGATCCAAAATATCGTCGGCGATGGCCTCGTCCGCAAAATCTTGAAACAGACGCTCCAGGTTTACGGCCTGCAGGGCGGATTTCAGTCGTCTGTTATTGGTTCTCATAGGATTAAACATTACGCGCCAAGCGGAATCCGATGACTCCGTAGCGGGTTTCCGGGCTGCGGGCGATGCGGTAGCGGATCGTGCCCTTGGTGGCGTGGTGGTTCCAACTGCCGCCACGGATGCGGTGGGCGGATCCGCTCTGGTCCATGTCCCAGCACCATTCCCAGACATTGCCGCTCATGTCGTGGATGCCGAGTTCGTTCGCCGTCTTGAGTCCGACCGGCTTGGCGGCTCCGTTGGAGTTTTTCTCATACCAGCCGACCTCCTCGGGGTTGTCGCTGCCGCTGAAAGTGTGGCCCTGGCTGAGCGGCCCGCCACGCGCGGCCCATTCCCACTCAGCCTCGGTGGGCAGCCGGTAGCCTCGGGCTTTTTTGTGCCAAGTGATGAGGCGCGAGCCGTCCGGCCCGAACTCGCCGTTTCGAAAAACTTTTCCCTCCATGTAATAGACCGGCTCGAGGAGTTCGTGCTCGCTCTTGGCGTTGCACCACTTCACGGCGTCATACCAGCTCACATGGGTGACCGGATGGGAGGTGCCGGTGCCGTAGCCGGTCTCGAGTTCGTAGCCTTTCGCCAGCGCCCAAATCCTCACCCACTCCCACTCCTCCTGCATGACCGGGTATTTGCCGATCTCGAATTCCTCCACGCGCAGGCCGGAAAGCTCGGAGTCGGTCGGCATCACGCCGCCGCCCACGGTGATCATCACGGTGCCAGCGAGGGGAATGTCCCGGTTTTGCGTGAAGGCGCTGAGCAGGCGCTTTCGCTCGCCGAGTTTCTCGACGCCCAGTTCGCGGAGATCGCTGTCCTCGAGTTGGTCGAGGATTTCATCCGTCACGCCTTGTTCCTCGAATTTCGGGGCGAGGTGTTCGAGGTGCTCGGCTTCCAGTATGGATTTGAGTTCTTTTTCCATGAGCAAAATGTGAACGGCTGCCGCGATCGGAAAAGCGGGGTGATCTCCCCTAAAAAGAATCCCCCATCGAGAGGCTCACGATGTTGTCGGCCTGCCCTCGGTGGGCATTCCCGCGACGATCGTGCGGGTTTTTCCCGTCCCCCTCCCAACTGGTGGGGACTCCCCGATTTCGCCTGATTCCTCCCTACAAATTCCTCGCCAGTCGGAAGCCGATCACCCCGTAGCGTATCTCGGGGCAAAGGGCGATGCGGTAGCGGACCGCGCCGTTGTTGGCGTTGTGGTTCCAGCTTCCGCCGCGGATCCTGTGGACGGATCTGCGCTGGTCCCTGTCCCAGCACCATTCCCAGACATTGCCGCTCATGTCGTGGATTCCGAGTTCGTTCGCCGTTTTCAGACCAACCGGCTTGGTGTCGCCGTTCGAGTTTTTTTCATGCCAACTGACATCTTCCGGGTTGTCGCTGCCGCTGAAGGTGTGGCCTTCACTGAGAGGTCCTCCGCGCGCGGCCCATTCCCATTCGACCTCGGTGGGGAGCCGGTAGCCGCTCGCTTTTTTGTGCCAGGAAACCAGGCGCGAACCATCGTGGCCGAATTCTCCGTCGCGATAAACTTTTCCCTCCATGTAGTAGGCAGGCTCGAGGTTTTCGTGTTCGCTCTTGGCATTGCACCACTTCACGGCGTCATACCAACTTATATCGGTGACCGGATGGGAACTGCCTGCGCCGTCGCCGATCTCGAGTTCGTAGCCTTTCGCCAGCGCCCAAATCCTCACCCACTCCCACTCCCCGTGCATGATCGGGTATTTGCCGATTTCAAACTCCTGAACCCGCGCGCCGGAAAGCTCGGAGTCGACCGGCAGCTCGCCGCCATCCACAAGAACCATTTCCGCGAGAGGCATATCCCTATTGTGCGCGAAGGCGCTGAGCAGCCTCTTGCGCTCCCCCAATTTCTCGACACCGAGTTCGCGCAGGTCGGTATCCTCGAGTTGGTCGAGGATTTCGTCCGTGACTCCCTGCTTCTTGAACTTCGGCGCGAGATACTCGAGATGCTCGGATTTAAGAATGGATTTCAGTTCTTTTTCCATGGCCCAAAAATGAAGAACCGACGGGCCGGATAAAGCGGGGTAATGCCCCCTAAAAAGAAACACCTAGCGAGAGGCTCACGATGTTCGAGGTGAAATCCGGGTCGCCGAAATTCACATTGT
>CAWUMN010000007.1:0-22862 GCA_963923595.1 uncultured bacterium | reverse complement strand
CCTTCGTTGATGCTCGACCGGCAGCAGCGGCACCCGCCCTCCCTTCCAATTACTGCTACACCACAGATGGCGGTGTAGCTTTGGAACCTCCAACAAAAACTTCCTTCCAGATCATGCAAATCCAAGCAATCGGGGGCTCCGCCGCCTTGCCTTAGCCAACTCGAGTCATGGCCTCGTTGCAGGTTCTATTGGGAATTGCGAGGCATGTATTCGTCAAGCATGGCAAGGCAGCGAAACCCGCCTCACCTGGTTTGAAATGAAGAAATCAGGCCCATCCCCAATCGGAAACCGCGCCACGGCGTCTCAACTAGAGAATTTGCAAAAGAGCCAACGGCTTGTTCGCTTCTGAAAATGGGGTCCGCTCGGCGAGGCAACCATTTTCGTTTTGCGGTTCGCTCCCAAACTGCTGTGTCCTGCCGTAACTTCTACGCAAGAGTTAAGACAAAAACCGCCTATTTCGGAAGTTGATCCACCGGGTGATAAAAGGTGATCTTTTGAGTAAACCCATCGGCGTTAAACGCCTCGCCTTTCATCGAGTCGATGTGGGAATCGAAAATCTGCATCGCCTCAACCCGACCGGTTATGTCCGCTGGGGACAGAACTTGCAGGCGTTGGCTGTAATCGCGAAATTCGACTTTCACCTTTCCATCCGTGAGAAGCTGAATGATCACACTAAGCGCTTGGGCGTTCGAGTAACCGATCTTCAAAACAAGCTCTTCAATTTTGTCAGCCAAAGAACAGGTGTTTGGAGAGCATTTCTCAGAGCCACCTGCGAGGTGAAATGTCAGAGTCTCCTTAAGCATGATTGCGGTAGCGGACTTGATTGGTTTCATGGGTTGAAAATAGGAAAGGTTCGGGTAACGCGGACATTATATGAGGCGGGGACGAAGCCTGAAAGCGCGTAAGCGAGGCACCCTCAATCCTTGGAGAGTCTGCCCAAAACCGGAATATGAACTGGTTTTTGAAATTTTGTCATTCATGATTTTTTGGCCCATTCTGACTTCAGTTTTACGCTTTCTTGAAAGCACTTTAGGCGCATCCGCCACGCTCCGGCGATGAGAAGCAGGATGCCTGTGGCCCAGGTTTCGGGTTCGGGCACCGGGATGATGTGGTGACTTGTGAAGCCCGGCGAAAAGCCCGTGGTCTCGAGACCGAGGTCGAATCCGGTCCCAATAAAACTGTCGTTCTCGCCCACGTTACCGCTGTAGAAGCGAAGTTTATTCAAATCGTAACTCCCACCACGAATGTAGATTTTATCACTATCATTTCCCGACCCCCCGCCCCACCTCGTCATGCCGCTCCAGTTGTAAATGCTCAATGTGTTGTATGCGTTGTAGAAGCCCATTGCCAGATCAGCGAATTCCAGCGCTACGCTGTTGGCCGGGCCGAGGTCGATGATCGAGTTAGCACTCAGTGTGAGCTTTTGGATCGTCCCATTGTAGTCGCCGTTGAAGGAAAGGGTGGCGACTGTGGCGCTGGTTCCATTGAGCGTGATTTCCCTACCGTTGATGGCATCGTCGGCACTCACGAGCAGAGTTCCACTGTTGACTTGGATGGTGTTGTTCGATCCGAGGGCTTTGGCGCTTGTCGCGTTCAAAGTTCCGGCGTTGATGACCGTGCAGGAGGTGTAGGAGTTCGAACCGCTCAGGACGAGCGTGCCAGAGCCGTTTTTGGTGAGGGATCCTGGGCCGGAAATGGAACCTCCGACGGCGAGTGTGCCGGCATTGATGGTGAGGATGCGCGAGGCGTTCATGCTTATTGCTCCGGCACCCATATTGAGATCGGTTGTTCCGGAAAAGGCAAAGTCGCCGTTCCAATTTTGGGTGTTGTTTTCGAGAGTGATCCCACCGGTCGTTGAATTGATTTCACCGCCATTGATTGTCAGTGCCCCGCTTCCAATGGCGGAAGCATTATTGAGGACCAGCGTGCCAGAGTTGAGCGTGGTGCCGCCGGAGTATGTATTGGCAGTGTTCAGCGTGAGGTTGCCAGCCCCCATCTGAACGAGCGCGCCCGTGCCGGAGATGATGGTAGAGGATGAGAAGTCCGTGCCTTGAACGACATCATTCGATCGATTGAAGGCGAGCGTGCCGTTAACCGTGATCGCGCTGGAAGTGGAAAGTGCCCCGCTTGTGCCACCATTGCCGAGTTGGAGAGTTCCGGTGTTGATCGAGGTTGCGCCCGTGTAGGTGTTGGTGCCGTTGAGGGCAAGTGTGCCAGTGCCGACTTTGGTCAGACCGCCACCCGAGCTTTGCAAAACTCCCGAGTAGGTCGTTGAGGCATTATTCGCACCAACGCTAATCGAATTAGCTCCGATGCTCAAAGCGTCCGAGCCAGCGAGGCCTCCGAGGTTGTAGGTGTTTGTTCCTGAAAGCGTGAATGTAACAGCCTGAGAACCAACCGCACCGGTGTCGAGAACGCTGTTTTGAACGGCATTAACATTTGCCAGAGCCAGTGTTCCACCATTTAAGGTTGCGGTTCCATTAAAAGTGTTGGCACCTCCCAGAACAATAGTGCCTGTAGATCCCGAGGTTGCGTTGATTGTCAAACCACTGCTTCCGTTTGTAGAAATTATTCCATTAAAGGCGTATGTGCCGTTAGCACCGATTGTAATTGTGCGAGTCGATGAACCAAGGGCGACATTGTTGGAGAATGTCATATTTGCCGAGGCGGTTCCATTTCCTGAAGCCACCCCAGTTGTCACCGCCCCAATTTGAAAATTCCCCCCGAAGGCGATCCCTCCACCATACTTGCCGGTCAAGTCCCTATTTGCATTCGCGGCTATAGTTCCGCTATTTATTGTTAATAGGTTACTTGATCCGCCACCCATCGCATTCACTCCCCCCACGATGATGGTGCCATTATTCAAAGTAAATCCTCCTTGCCAATTAGCATCACCCGACAGTTTGAGTATTCCCTGCCCTTCTTTGATGAAGCCCGTTCCTGCAGAAGTAGACCAACCCGTATTGGCAAAATCCAAAACACCGCCAATGCCGACATCGAGTTTTCTAACATTACCTCCGGTTCCAAATGAGCCACTACCATTTGTAAAACCGACCACGACATTTGAGCTAACAGTAATATTTCCAGCTGATGCAGTTCGGCTAACCAAGGAAGAATTAGCAGTGAAAAACACATTATTGCCGTTTGTGTATCCCGTGCTGAACGGGCCTGAACTTGAAGCACCCCAATTGGAATCCGTCCAGTTTCCCGATGTTCCGTTGGTATTCCAGTAAAGTTGCCCATGCACCGCCCCAACCGAAGCCAATAGGCTCACAAGGAAGCTCCAAACCCTTCTCAGTTTCAAAAACGGGCTGGTGTTTTTCCAATAGGAGCGGAGCGCGCCGGTTTTTGTGGTAAAATAACGGGCGATTGGTCGGATCCCCGCTTCGCCTCGGGAATTTTCGTCGGCGTCTGCTATCTCGGCACAGCCAAATGCCATTAAAGAGCTCGATTTGAAATTTTGTAGCTTTCTTGAAAATTGTAATTGCTTGTTATCTAACATTCGCCTGTTCCTTCAAGGTTTTATGCGGCGCTGTGCACCTTGGTTTTTCCTTTTGGTTTAAGAGCGAGCGGGGACTCGTCCCTTGCTGCGGTGCCGTCCCGCAGCGGACTGGGACCGTTTTCACGGTGGCATCGGAATCTCTGAGAAAACCTGATGCGCTTATTTTGCGGAGGAAGTTTGAAGAACTTGTGGCAATCCGCAACGACCCCTAGGCAACAATCCCGTCACTTCAACCCGCGTAGTATCGGCGCATTAAGCAAATGACATGCCAACTCATGCCATTCAGGTGAAAGATGGCATTTTGTTATCTGCTATTCAGTGGTTTATAAAATTTGAAACTGTCGTCGCCTGCCAAAATCAGGCTGGTTAGTTGGCTAAAAACGAGCAGAGCAGATCGTGAAATCCGAGGAAAAAATCTGATCTCACGCCCAAACAGTTGCCCCCCCTCGCAAGGTGGCTAACAGGAGGAATCGTCGTGTGAGACGGTTGCTGAAAACAAGGCGCATGCCAACTTCTCAGCAATTTCCTCGGCGGGATAGGTCCAGATTTCCGAGAGCGTGGGGTGGTAGTGCGGGATGGCGGCGAAGTCTTGGACCGTGGCGCGGTAGCGCATGGCCACGACGACCTCGTGGATCAACTCCGAGGCTTCGGAACCGACGACCGACGCGCCTAGGATTTCGCCCGAGTCGCGGCGGGCGAGCAGTTTTACCAAACCCTCGGTTTCACCCATGAGAAGGGATTTGCCGTGATCATTGAAGGGATAGCTGGCGGCGAGGAATTCGATTCCCGCGGCCTGAAGTTCGGCCTCGGTGGCTCCGACGGTGGAGAGTTGAGGGTCGGAAAAAACGGCGAAGAGTTTGAGCCGGTAATCCATCTGGCGCGGGGAACCGGTGGCGTGACCGAGCAGAAGGGCGGCATTGTGCGCGGCGATTTCGCCTTGCTGGATAGCGATGTGGACGACTTCGAGTCCGCCACAAACATCCCCAGCGGCGAAGATGTGAGGTTGGGAAGTTGATTGATCCGGACTGACTGCGATACGGGAGTTGGAGGTTTTCAGACCAAGGGACTCGAGCCCCTCCAAGCGAGGTTTTCGTCCCAGCGCATTCAGAACGCAGGAGGCCTCCAAGTGCTTCACCTCGCCATTTTGCTCGAAGGACACACGCGCGCTCTGGCCGTTGTGATCCACGCGAAGCAGGCGCGTGCCGACATGGATTTCCATACAGTCATGCCGAAGAGCCTCCTCGAGGGACTTCGAGACATCCGGATCGATGGATTTCAGGATGTGGGGACTGCGTTGAACGACGGCGACCTTTGATCCAAAAGCCCGGCAGTAACTGGCCATTTCCAAGCCCACCGGCCCGGCTCCGAGAACGATGAGCGAATCAGGGAGTTCTTCAAGGTCGAGCAAGTCATCACTCGACAGGCAGCGGGATTCGGCAAGACCAGGCACAGACGGCACAGCGATTTCCGACCCTGTCGCGATGAGGGAGGTTTTCGCGCGCAAGGTCGAGATTTTCCCTTCCGGCGCGACCACGCGGATTGTGTGGGCATCGAGAAACTCAGCGCGCCCGCACAGAAAATCGAAGCGACCGGACTCGAGTTGACCCCGGCGGTAGTCCGCGAATTCCGCGATGAGGCGTTTTTTCCGAGAGATGATTGCGGAGGTATCGAAGCCGGGGGATTCGCACGACAGGCCGAACTCCCCTGCCCTTTTCAAAACCCGAAATCGTCGCGCGGATTCCAAAAGCGTCTTGCTGGGCATGCACCCCCGCAGGATGCAGAGCCCACCAACCTCCTTGCCGCCCTCGATCACGACAGTCTTCAGTCCCAACGAGGCGGCCGTTCGCGCTCCAGCGTATCCAGCGCTTCCTCCCCCGATGACGGCGAAATCATAGTCCATGCGCCTGGATTATCCCCGTCGCTCCCCAGTTGAAAAGCTCAAGCGGCTTTGCAGGCGTCGCCGCGTCGTTTAAGGTTCCCGCAATACAAAAATGAAGACGCCCTTTGACCCCATTCCCGCCGTCATTTCCGACATCCGCAAGGGACGCATGGTGATTGTGACCGACGATGCCGACAGGGAAAACGAGGGCGACCTCGTGATGGCTGCTTCAAAAGTCACTGCCAACGCGGTGAACTTCATGGCGAAATTCGGCCGCGGCCTTATTTGCGCGCCGATCACCGAGGGGCGCGCGTCCCAACTTGGCCTTCAGCGGATGGTTGCCCAAAACCGCGAGCTTTTTAAAACCGACTTCACCGTCTCAGTCGACGCCACCCACGGCATCAGCACCGGAATCAGTGCTAAAGACCGCGCCGCCACGATCCGGGTGCTTTCGGATGCCACCGCCAAGCCAGGCGACCTCATCCAGCCCGGCCATGTTTTTCCCCTTCAAGCCAAGGATGGCGGCGTGCTGCGCCGTGCCGGCCACACCGAGGCGGCGATCGACCTCGCACGCCTCGCGGGACTCGATCCCTCGGGAGTCATTTGCGAAATCATGAAGGACGACGGCTCGATGGCGCGCCTGCCGGATTTGATCAAATTCAAGCGCAAGCACAGCCTGAAAATGTGCTCGATCCAGGATCTCATCGCCCATCGCCGCAAGAGCGAACGGCTCGTGGAACGCGAAGAGTCGATTGTTTTGCCCACTGACTACGGGGATTTCGACCTGCACCTCTACCGTTCACTCGTGGATGGCATGCACCACATCGCCTTGGTGAAAGGCAAAATCCCGCCTTCGAAACCGGTGATGGTCCGCGTCCACAGCGAATGCCTCACGGGCGATGTTTTTGGTTCGCGGCGCTGCGACTGCGGCCCGCAGCTCCAACAAGCCATGCAACGCATCCAAAAAGAGGGCGTCGGTGTGCTCCTCTACATGCGCCAGGAGGGTCGCGGCATCGGGCTTGGGCCAAAAATCCGCGCCTACAAACTCCAAGAGCAAGGCCTCGACACCGTGGAAGCCAACGAGCGTTTGGGGTTTCCGATGGACTTGCGCGACTACGGCCTCGGTGCCCAAATCCTCGCCGATCTGGGTATCCACAAAATCCGCCTCCTCACGAACAACCCCCGCAAAGTCGTCGGCCTCGAGGCCTATGATATCGAAATCGTGGAGCAGCTCCCGATCCGCTCGGCTGCGAATCCCCACAACGCCCGATACCTCGAGACCAAAAAGAAAAAAATGGGCCACAAGCTCTAATCACAGCGATCTCACCTCCGCAAAATCGGAGCGCTCTCTGCGAGGGCAAAATGTCGGGCTTGGACGCGCAAACATCTTCGACCTGCCCGCGCGCGAGCCATCGTCACTTCGGGATCCGGTGCCCCGGAAACTTCCAGGATCATCGCCCCGTGGAAACCGACCTGCACAAGCTCACGCACCAAAGTGCCCCACTCGATCCTCCCCTCACCCGGCGGGAGATGTTCGTCACTGTGCCCTCTGTTGTCGTGAACATGAAGCATCCGGAGGTAGGGACCGAGTTTGTAGACAAGATTGTAGAGATCCCCGGCGAGAAAAGCGTGACCGGTGTCCAGGCAGGCTCCGACATCATTTGTATCGAGCGAGCCAAGAATCCAGACGATGTCGCTGGAACTGCCAAAAAGCAGGTGTGGGAGTTTATTTTCCAGAACACATTTGATTCCGGATTCGGCGCAGCGCACGGCAACGCGGTTTAGGACCGAAATGACATTCTCGATCCGAACCATTCGTTCCTCGCGAGAAGGGATGTCGGCATTTTCGGGGCCGGGATGAATCACGAAGTAGTGAACGCCAAGCAGCGATGCGGCGTCGACGGCACGGAGGATTTCGTCGAGCGCATGTTCGCGGATGGCAAAATCCGGCGAGGAGATGTCGATGTCATTCGCGAACGGAGCGTGGAACGAGTAGGCCTCCATGCCCAATTCCTCAATGCGGAGAGCAGTGCGGCGGACGGCTCCGAGATCCTTGTAATCGAGATGCTGCGGCGAAAAAACCACCTCGATCATGCAGAAGCCGCTTGCCCGAATGGTTTCAAGGCATTCGAGAATAGGGGTCTTATAAAAACATCCCGTTGAAAGACCGATTGGCCAATTTGTCATAGTCGAAGCTCCAGTTGCTGCGTGACTGGGCGGTATTCGCGATGTGCGGGGAGCATTTCCGAAACGAGTTCCCTGCCTTGGATTCGTGCCGCCTCCTGGGCGACGCTGGTTTTCCCCGAGGAAAAAATCCTAACATAAAAGTCGGCACGCATCGCAGGGGAATAGTCGATCCATTGCGCCCCCCAATCGTAATCCCGCTCGAACTTGGAGCGGATCAACCCCGCGATGTGTCGTGGATGCCAACCCCGCTCAATGAGGCACTCCGTCACTTTCCGAATGCCTGTGGGCTTGAGCAGAAGGTCGTTTGGAAACATCAGCGCGTTCTTGGCCTCGTGAGGCAGGTCGGCAAGCGGAGCTCGGTCGTAGGTTCTCGGCCAAGACTCCGGGGCGTCATGCATTGAGGAGTAGAAAAACTCGTGGTAGCGCCGGAGTGCGGATCCTCGGTAGTGGCGGATCAGGCTCGCTGTTCCGAAGGTCTGCTCTGGAATGCGGGTGGAAACTCCCTCGGCAAATTGGGCGGCGAGGGCGGGATCGCGCATCACCACCATGGCTTGGCGAATATCGAGCCCATCCACAGGAACAAAAATGATCGGGCCGATTTTGGAAATATTGTTGCTGCCGACAGCATACAGCTGCTGCCACGGCTTCAGATAGGCGCTGAAGGGAACTCGAATCGAACGGGTGTGCAGCGGATCGCCGTATTCGGAGAGATCGATCGACACCATTTCACGACCCCTCACGGAGGGCCCGACCTCGACGGCGGTGAGTTCGATGGGAATTTCCGATTCCGGACGGGCGAGTTCGATTACGAGTCGACCCACAAATTCCATGACCATTCCAAGCCCGGCGAAGGCTTGGGCCATCTCAAAGTAGTCTTGTTTATCACCCGGAGGAAACGATTCGGCGATGGAGGCTTTTTTGCCCATCGAAGCGAGAATTTTAAAAGCCTCCGAGCCCCGATCGATCCGCCAGGCAAAATGATGACCCCGCCCGCTGAGGACATGCAGGGCAGCGATGCCGTGGTAGTCGAAGATGCGGCGGATCGCGCGCGCCACCGGTTCCTGCATGAGAAATGTCCTGCCCGGGTCGAGATACGGCTCAGCGACAAAATCGAAATTCACATACTCGATGTCGAGATGGGCGATGAGGGATTCGTGATCCCAGAGCGAGCGGCAGATATCGAGTCCTTCATCGAGACGGTCGAAAAGCTCTCCGGGATTGCGTCGCGCGCGAACCGGTTGGCCGATGCCATCGGCCGTGATGAATTCGCAGGTGGCCTCGGCAGGTGTGGGGCCGCCCAGGAATTCCAGAATGCGGTTCCGGACGGCGGGAGAGCGATAGTAGTCCCGAAAGGTTTGGAGAATGTCCTGCATGAGGCTAGGGAACGGCGTTTTCGTGCGTGCCCGCGAGGGGCACGCACGAGGAGGCCGCTCCTGTTTTAGCTCACCGGAATTTCCAGCGATTTGTGGATGGCGCCCTCTCCCTTGGGCAGGTGGACTCTCAGGAGGCCGTCCTTGAACTCGGCGGAGACATTCTTGCGCTCGGTTCCCTCAGGCAGGGTAAAACTGCGCTCGAAGGCCCCGTAGCTTCGCTCGATGCGGTGGAAACGGCGGCCCTTCTCCTCCTTCTCGAGCTTGCGCTCCCCAGAGATGCGGATGGAGCCGTTTTCCAACTCCACTTTCACATTCTCCTTCTTCACCTCCGGAAGCTCGGCCTTGATGGTGTATTCCTTGTCACTCTCTTCGACATCGACCAGCGGGCTCCATTCGGCGCTCGCGATCGGTTCATCGATAGTGGGCAGGAGTGACCTCGAGACGAGGTTGTTCATGCGGTTGGCCATCTGTTCGAACTCCCGAAAGGGATTCCATTTTATCAGTGTGTTCATTTTTTGTTGGTTCATGAACCGGCGTTTTGTGTTGGCGGACCCCCGAAGCCGGCGACCGGCGATCCGCGTTGGGACCGATTTGGGGGAATCGGGACAACACCCGCACCAGACAGCCTCGGCAGGCTCTCCTCAATAGGGTGAAGTCCCGAAGTCCGGATTGCCTCATGGGTTTTTCTGGATGCTGAAAATCGCAGACGATGTGATGGTCCACCCGCTTGAACCCGACTCGAATCCAGGGTTCGAAACACGGTTAGCCCCTCCAGCGGTTCCCAGAAAAACCTCGTCGAGATACATCGTTCCTCCGGCCGCGCTGAAGGCGTCGTCGAAGCTCAACCAAATGCGCTGGCGATTTCCGGTATTGAAGACCGGCGTGGTGAATTTCGTCCATGTCGAGGTCGCATTGACCCTCACACTGGCCAGTTTCACGGTCCACGCGGAGTTTCCCCATACTTGGAGTTCCACCGATCCCGAGCCTTTCACCCAAACACTGGCAGTGACATTCGTGCCGGCGGTCACCGGCACGCGCTGGTAAAGATCGTGGTAGGTCGCCGAAGGTTGGACTTTGGCCACAGCGGTCCAGTTTCCGTTAAAAACATTGCCTCCGGTGCTTGGCGTTGGTGAAGGACTCGGCGTTGCTGTCGGTGTCGGCGTGGGAGTAGCCGTTGGGGTTGGAGTCGGAGTAGGTGTTGGTGATGGCGTCGGTGTGGGTGTAGCCGTCGGAGTCGGCGTAGGGGTTGGGGTTGCGCTCGGAGTCGGCGTAGGGGTGGCCGCGCCGGCTTTTAGGATATCCCGCACCTTTGTGACCGTGGCCTGCATGGCGGTGTTGGTTTTGAAATCCGTGATGAATTCCCACCAGAAGACGCCACCGATACTGCCCGCGTAATCAAACGCCGCGCCGTGGTAAATCTCCGAGATCGCCAATTTAGCGGCGAGCGGATCGGTTTGATTGTAGGCCCACCAAAACCTCTGCCCGGCGATCCAGTAGCCCAACTCGCCGAGGCCGATCTTGGAATTCGGGAATTCGGCGCGCATGGTTTTCATCACTTGATCGAAGGCCATGCCCATCGGAGCCTGCTCCTGGTATTGCGAGAAGGTCACGACATCGAGCAACGAACGGGTCGATGCGGGCAGGTTGTTCGACACCCAGGTGAACATCGAGTTCGCCACCGTGTCCGTGTTGATCTGCCAGAAGAGGGTCAGAAAAGTGAGCTTGCCCGGAGCGCGGGTGCGGACCTCCTGCGCTGCGTCGGCGATGCGGAGCGCGATGTCGCTGCTGAGCCAGGTGCCGTTCACCTCGTTTCCAACCTCCCAGGCGTCGATCTGCGGGAAGGCGGTGATGAAATCGATGAAGCGCTGCTTGTATTGAGCCCGGGTGTATTGTCGGTCGTAGCTGGAATCCACCGGTTGCCCGAGCACCTTCAGGCCTTTCGATTTCGCATAGCTAATCAGCGCGGTGTAGGTCGAAGGCGCCTGCCCGGCATCAAAAACAACGCGGATCCACCCGAAGGGCGCTGTGAGGTTCGCAGCGAGATCGAGGTTCGCTTGGTAGTTGGAAACCGTGTCGATCGTGAACCCAAGCCACGGCTCGAGGATGGATTTGTTATTTCTTGCAAAAACCGGGCCATGTTCCTGCAAAAGCGCATCGTAGGCGACGGCAAGCTGGTCGAGCGCGAGTTGACCCGCCTTCCCCTTGGAGCTTTCCGGGCTGTAGGCATCGACACTGGCGAGTTGCGCGGCGGCCGCTTGATACGCGGCGCTGAATTTCGCGGACTGGACATAATCCGGTCGGGCTGCGAGAGCGGCATCTAGTTTTTTCCTGATGTCGCGGGCCGCCTGATAACAGAAATTCACCGTGGCGCTGGAGCTAAACCCGACCCCGCCGTTGTCGAGAATGACCAAGCCAAAGCCATTCGGAATCGTCGGCCAGTTGAAGGCCAGTGCGACGGACCTTGATGGGATGTTGAACGCCAGGTTCGTTCCCGAGGTGTAGAGCGGCCCGCTGCTGATCGCCCTCATATTTGCAGGGTCGAGCAGGAAGTCGCTGTTGTATCCGACTCCGGCGTTGTTCGAAATCGAACGCACTTGCGTTGGTGTGAGAGCCGTGCCGTTCCGGTCAAAGAAAAGCAGGGTCACTGTTCCCCCGGCCTGAGCCTCGCCTCTGTCCGAGAAGGCCAACCAGAGGCCGATCAAGACGCCCACCAGCAAAAGGCTCGGTATGACCAACCGGTTCCAGCGTCCATGGATTTTCTGGAGGATTTTCGAAATACGCGAGCCCTTCTCCGCCTCTCCGGATTCAGGTCGCCGTGTTGGGTTGTTTTTGTTGTTGTCCATGGTCGCAACTTAAAAAGCGCTCCGCCCGGCTCCATAGGGACAACGACCCTCGGCTCAGCACCCCATTGAGAGCATCACCGCCGGCACGGTTAGTGGGGCCGATGAAAACAAACAATTCGCGCGAGCAGGTCGGGGCCTCCCCGTTCCATGGAGCGCAAACTTTCTTGGCGGCGTTTGTCGTGATGAGCGCCTTTCTTTGGCTTGGAAGCCTCGGCTGCGCCCTCGTGGCGAGACCCGACGCGAGAGTTGACACGGCGGAGATTCAAACAAGAGCAAGGGTTGCGGCTCCCATGGCTTCGAAACTGGCAATGGTCGGCGCCCCGGAGATTCATGCCCGGAGCGCCATCATGATCGATGCGCTCAGCGGCGAGACGCTTTTTGAGAAAAACGCCGACCTCAAACTTCCCGTCGCCAGCACCCAGAAACTCCTCACCGCACTCGAGGTCATCGACGAAGGCGATCTCGAGCGCGAGGTGACCGTCTCGCTCATGGATGCCTTGGAACCGCCATCGAAAGTCGGCCTTATACCGGGATCGAAGTATCGAAGAATCGACCTTCTAGGCAGCATGCTCGTCGCTAGCGCAAATGATGCCGCCAGCGCTCTGGCCTCGGATGGAAACGGTTCGCGTGATGCCTTTATTAAAAACATGAACAACCGCGCGCGCCGGCTCGGGGCAAAGAATTCGATGTTCCTCAATGCCCACGGACTCGATGAACCCGGCCAGTATTCGACCGCACGCGACTCGGCCATCATCGCCTACCACGCCTACCGAAGTCCCCTGATCCGACACTTCGCGGCTCAACTTTTCTGGACCTTCCCGCGCGGTGATGGAGAAGCGACGATTCTGGAGAATACCAACGACCTCCTTTGGAACTGGCCGCCCTATTTCAACGGACTCAAAGGGGGCTTCACCTTCTGCGGGGGAAAATGTCTGGTCGCCTCGGCAAAACACAATGGAAGCGAGATCATCATCGTCCTTCTCGGAAGCACCGCAAAGCGGGTTTTCCATGATGCCAAACACCTTTTTCAATGGCATCACGACCAGTTGAAGAAATTAGGTCACTACTGACTTTTTTTTGAAAGTTCGGTTGAACTCAGGAAATCGCTTCCTAATTTCGAAGTATGATTCTCCCGATTCTCACCTTCGCAGTGCTCTCGACGCTGGCCCTCTGCTGCGTTGTCGCGCCGTTCTTGAAAGCCCACGCCTGACCCACGCTCTTTTCGTAGCCTCTGTTGCGATCAGGTAAAGTGTTGCTACGGCAAGGACCGAGGCGGTGCCTGACATTGGGGCGGGGACGAATCCCATGAAGGGCGGAAATCCGGTAGCGCCAATTCCGATAGCGGCGACTGACACGACTCCAAGCGCGACGGAGAGCAAAAGGGACGGGCGGCTTTGCAGGGCTGGACCGCTCGTCCTCAAAACCCAAATCACCAAAACCTCAGTGAGTAGGGATTCGACAAACCAGAGGGTTTGGAAGGCCGATTCGCCAAGGCCGAGAACCGAATAAAGTAGCGCAAAGGTCAGCATGTCGAAAACCGAACTCGCCAAGCCAAAAACGGCCATGAAGCCGCCCAGACGATGGATGTCCCAGGAAAGCGGGCTGCGGATTTCGCGTTCGTCGACACAATCGGTCGAAAGCGCTAGCGCTGGCAGGTCGGAGAGGAAATTGTTCAACAAAACCTGACGGGGAAGCAGAGGCAGAAACGGCAAAAACCAAGCGGCGGCAGCCATGCTGAACATGTTCCCGAAATTCGCACTCGTCGTGATACGAAGGTATTTCAGGGTATTGGAAAAAACAGCCCGGCCGTTGCGGATTCCTTGAGCGATGACATCGAGTCCATGCCGCATCAAAACAATGTCCGCCGCCTCCCGGGCTACATCCACCGCCCCATCGACCGAGATTGCCACATCGGCGGCGTGCATCGGCGGTGCGTCATTGATTCCGTCCCCGAGAAATCCCACCACAGCTCCTGAGCGACGCAGAGCGCGAACGACCCGTTCCTTTTGGTCAGGCTCAATTTCCGCGAACACATGAATCTCGGGAGCCTGCCGCACCAGCGCCATTTCCTTCATTTGCCGGATTCTTTCGCCCGTTAAAACCCCGGGACGCGGTATTCCCAGCGAGTGCAGAAGGCTGCACGCCACGAAACGATTGTCACCGGTCACGACTTTCAAATCGACTCCCAGTCGGGCCAACTCGCGCATCATCGCGGCGGCATCCTTTTTCGGAGGATCTTCAAAAACAACAAAACCCTCGAAGACCATGTCCGTTTCGTCCGACTTGTCGATGGGACGAACGACATCGAATTCCCGCGAGGCCACAGCAATTACTCGCTTGCCGGATAACGAGAGCTTTGAAAAATGCTCTACAAGGTTTTCCTTCAAATCCGCCAATGCCACGCGTCCGGCGGGAGTTTCTACCTCTGAGCAGATCGCGAGAACATTCGGCACGGCCCCCTTGGTCACGAGAAGCAGCTTGGAGGCGGGTTCAGGCGGTTTGGCAAAAATGCTGAGCCGCTTGCGAAGAAATCCGTATGGCACCTCGTCCAGTTTGCTCCATTTGGCTAACTCCTCGGCACACAAGCCGGAAAGCGCCTGATCGATGGGATTGGAAAAGCCGGTCTCGAAGTGGCTATTGAGCGTTGCCAAAAACAAGACTCGCTGCGAATCGGAACCCGCCGCATCGAGCGTTGAGGCCAAGCGCATTTTTCCCTCAGTGAGAGTCCCGGTTTTATCAGCACAGAGCACTGTCATCCCCCCGAAGCTTTCGATCGATGAGGGGCGCTTCACGATCACATGTTCGCGAGCCATGGTTCTCGCACCGCGAGCCAGAGTGATGGTCACGATCGCCGGCATCAACTCCGGCGCCATGCCAACAGCTAGAGCGAGTGTGAAAAGGAGCGACTCAACGGCGGGGCGACCTAAAAAGGCGTTGATCGCAAAAACCACCACCACAAAAACGAGCGTCGTCCGCAGCAAAACCTCCCCCAGGCGGCGCAGGCCGGTTTCGAAATCCGTCTCGGGCCGACGCAATCGCAAGCTCCCCGCGATGGCGCCCATCTGCGTTTGCTTTCCCGTTTTCCGCATTAAAGCGCGGGCCGTGCCTCCGACCACATGGGTTCCCGCACGAATTTCATTGGAGGAGGAAACGGATTTTTCGACGGGGAAACTTTCCCCTGTCAGCGCCGATTCATCGACATGGAGATCGTTTGCCTGAATCAAAACTCCATCGCCCGGGATGGAGTCCCCAGCCCTCAAAAAAACCACATCGCCCTCGACCACTTCCTCCCTCGGAACCTCGACTTCCAGACCGTCGCGAAGAACCCGCGATCGAATTCCGATGCTGTTTGCAAGCGCCCGCACCGCATTGGTCGCGCGGAATTCCTGCCAAAAGCCCATCGAAGTGCTCATCAGCAAAATCCCTCCGACAACGACTGCCTCAGCGCGATCGCCGAGAACGAAGGAAAGGATCATCGCGCCGAACAGAAGCAAGACCAGCGGGCTGCGAAATTGTCGGAACAACAAGCCGAGCCCTTGCGTTATCGGCGAGGATTTGCCCTCGCTCCTCAGGCGTTGCGCCAAACGCAAGGCAGCCTCCTTGCAGCTCAACCCTTCGGTCTCTGGCTGAACATCACTCACGGGCGGGCGGATTTTTCCACCCGTGCAGGATCAATCCCCACCGCGACCCGAGAAACGGGGTGATTATCTGATTCGGGAGATATTAAAGAGGGGCGTCGGTGGCGACCGATTGCACCTTTGGGTGAGAGTGGATCGTTTCGCGGTAGAAAAATGCAGAGGGTTTTAAATCCCTCTCGAAGGTTTTCGGATTCATCGTGGCGAGGCCGAATTTGGCTTTGTAGCCGTAGTGCCACTCGTAGTTGTCGGCGAGCGACCAGCTAAAATAGCCGCGCACATCGTAGCCGTCGCGGATCGCTCGACCCACAGCGGCGATGTGCTCGCGCATGTAGCGGATGCGTTTTTTGTCGTTCAGGGTGGCAATGCCATTTTCGGTGATCATCATCGGCTTGCCGTAGCGGTTGCCGACGCGCCGGATTTGCTTGTAGAGGCCCTCGGGGTCGATGCGCCACCCCATCATCGTGAAGTTGTGCCCGCGACGGGAACTCTCCGCCAGCAACGAGAGTGGCCCCGCGGTCTGGGAGTAATAGTAGTTGATGCCGAGAATATCGCAGACATCCCACACGCGATCGAGGTGGTCGGTGTTTCCGTGGATCATCGTGTTGTAGATCAGATTTCCGGGATCGAGCGGGGCCTTATTCCACCAGGGAAGCGCCTCGACGGAGACAACTTTCGCGGAAGGTTTCACTTTTTTGATTCGAGCGGCGGCATCGCGGAACATGCCGGTGCTGGCATCTATCGCCTTCCAGTAGGTGCCGAAGGCGAGCGTCATGGCGGGAGGCCACTGAGCGACGATATAGGCCGTCGTGATCTGGCCGTTCGGTTCGTTCTGCGGGGCGAAGTAGTTCGTGTAGGGAGCTAGGCGAGGCAGGACTTTGTCGAGATAACCAAGCCATCGAGTGCGGGCTTCGGGGTGGAGCCAGTTCGAGGCTTTGGGATTTTTTTTGTCGTAGAGCCAATCGGGAAAAGTGAAGTGCCAGAGGCAGACAACGGGTTCGATGCCGGCCTCCTTGAGACGGCGCGCCATTTCGACATAGCGGTCGATTGCCTGCTCGTCGAAAACGCCGGGTTCCGGTTCCACACGACCCCACTCGATGCTGAAGCGGTAGTGGGTCACGCCGATTTTCTTGAGCGCGGCGAGGTCCTTATCGAACTGCGTCCACGAATAAAGCGCGTTGCCTTTTTCAGGAGCCTTACCCTCGGAGACCAGCACATCCCAATCGGTGTAGAACCAATCGCCTTGCCCGGGCTTCACATCGGGATCCTCGTATTGATAGCTGGCGGTCGAGATGCCCCAGGCGAATTTTTTATTCAACTCCGGCGCCGAGCGTGGAGGTCGCGGAACCGGTCCGGTGGAGTCGCGACCGAGCGGGTTGATATTCACGCAGGAGGTCAGGGCGATAGAGAAAATAATCGGCAGGAATCGGAGCGAGGACATGGTGCAAATCAAGACGCCTAAGCTCGGGCGGGGAAGTTTTTTCGAGAAAAAGAAAACCGGGCACACGCGTATAGCGAGTGCCCGGTCCTATTAAAATCGGCTGCTGAGATTAGCGGCGGCCGTATTCGCGGCGTCCACCGCCGCCACCGCCACCGTATCCACCGCCACCACGGCGGTCGTCACGGCCTCCACCACCGCCACGGAATTCGCGGCGAGGTCCACCGAATCCGCCGCCACCACCGCCCGGAGGACGGTCTTCGCGGGGACGGGCTTCATTGACAGTCAAGGCGCGGCCGTCGAGTTCCTTGCCGTGAAGTTGATTGACCGCCGCCTGAGCCTCCTCGTCGGAGGACATCGTGACGAAGGCAAAGCCGCGCGAACGGCCGGTGAATTTGTCCTGCATCAGCATGACTTCGGAGACCGAGCCGCACTGCGAGAACAGGTCCTGAATGGCAATCTCGGTCGTGTTGAACGACAGGTTGCCGACATAGAGTTTGTTACCCATGGTTTTACTTTTCTTTAACGCACTGGGATCGAGGCCTGTTCCCGACTGCCGGGTTTCAAACTGCCCCCGACATTGTCCGGGGTTGTCCACCAAATCCTGATCACAACTGCAGCCGCCTTATTCGCCTTTTCCCAAGGCATGGCAACTTCTTTTTCAGAAAAATTTCCGCCGCCGTGTTGCCGAGCGCACCATTTTTCCCCACACTCCCGCCCGCATGAACAAAATCGTTGTCGCATATTCCGGGGGGCTCGACACCTCCGTCATCTTGAACTGGCTCAAAGAAACCTACGGAGCCGAGATCATCGCCTTCTGCGCCGATGTCGGCCAGGCCGAGGAACTCGACGGCCTCGAAGAGAAGGCTCTGAAAACCGGAGCCGCCAAGTGCTTCGTGGACGATCTCCAGGAGGAGTTCGCCCGTGATTTCATTTTTCCCATGATGCAGGCCGGCGCTATCTACGAGGGACAATACTTCCTCGGCACCAGCATCGCCCGCCCGCTCATCGCCAAGCGCATGGTCGAGATCGCCCGTCAGGAAGGGGCCAGCGCCGTCGCCCACGGAGCCACGGGCAAGGGCAACGACCAGGTCCGCTTCGAACTCACCGCCGCCGCCCTCGCGCCGAACATCGAGGTCATCGCCCCTTGGCGCGACGCCCGATTCCGCTCGAAATTCCCCGGCCGCGCCGAGATGATCGCCTACGCAGAGGCCCATGGCGTCCCTGTCGCCGCCAGCGCCAAGAAACCGTATTCGATGGATCGCAACCTCCTGCACATCTCCTACGAGGCCGGCATTCTCGAAGACCCCTGGTATGACGCCGGTGACCTCAAAAACCGCGAATACTTCACCACGCTCTCCGTCCTGCCCGAGGATGCTCCCGACCTTCCCGAGCATATCCAACTGGAATTCGAGCGCGGTCTCTGCACCGCCGTGAATGGCGAAAAACTCACCCCGCTCGAGGTTATGCGAACCCTCAACAAGCTCGGCGGCAAACACGGCGTCGGCCGCGTGGACATGGTCGAGAACCGCTTCGTTGGCATGAAGAGCCGCGGCGTTTACGAGACTCCCGGCGGCGCGATCCTCCACTTTGCCCACCGCCAGATGGAATCCCTCACGATGGACCGCGAGGTCATGCACCTCCGCGACTCGCTCATTCCGAAATACTCCGAGCTCGTCTACAATGGCTTCTGGTTCGCCCCCGAGCGCGAAGCCATCCAGGCCCTCGTCACCGAGTCCCAAAAGCATGTCACCGGCACCGTTCGTGTGAAGCTCTACAAAGGCGGCATCCACGCCGCCGGCGTCAAGAGCCCACTCAGCCTCTACAACCCGCACATCGCCACGATGGAGGCCGACCCCACGCAGGCCTACAACCAGGACGACGCCACCGGCTTCATCCGCCTCAACGGCCTCCGCCTCAAAGTCGCCTCCGGCGTCCACGGCGCAAAATAATCTTGCCGATAATCAGGATGGGGTCTCGACGGCATTGCCTGAATCCTTCGAGACCCCGAACCATTCGAACGACATGAAAGCACCACTCATCGCCAGCGGCATCGTCCTTTTGGGCATCAACGCCGCCGCTGTCTACCATCCCGAACCAAACCTCACTCTCGCCGCTCAAACCGTCTCGGCCGCGATCGGCATGGTTTGCGTGTTTCTCGCCATCCGCAAGCAACCGCAAAAAGTCGCAGCTCCTGCCATGACGCAACCCATCGCTCCCCCACCCGCTCCGCCGCGCCCAGAGGCTGAGATCGCCGCGTTCCTGGCCCTGCTGCAAGAGCACGGCCGCCTGGTGGATTTCGCGAAGGAAGACATCACCTCCGCCACCGACCAACAACTCGGCGCCGCCGCCCGCGTCGTCCACTCCGGTTGCCGCAAGGTTCTCAATGACTACTTCGAAATCACACCGCTCCGCGCAGAAACCGAGGGCCACCCCGTGACCCTCGAAACCGGCTACGACGCCCCCGCCCACCGGCTCCTCGGCTCCGTCCCGGAAAATCCCCCCTACGCTGGAAAACTCATCCACCCAGGCTGGATCACGAAATCGATCAAGCTCCCGCGCGTCACCGGCACAACCGACAAGCGCCCTTGGCCGGTCCTCGCCCCCGCCGAAATCGAAATCAAATAACGAACGCCAAACCGGGCATCGAAAGGGAAAAGCATGAGCGACTTCATCGGCATCGACCTCGGCACGAGCAATTGCACCATCGCCCGGGTTGGCGATACCGGCCATCCGGAAAACCTCCCCATCACCCAAGCCATCACCGCCAGCAGCGAGGGAGAAAAATCCCTGCTCCCCTCGGCGATCTACCTCCCCGCCGAAGGCGAGTTTCCCGAGTCCTCCTCACGCCAAATCCTCGGCGTCTTCGCCCGCGAACGCGGCGCGCTCCAACCCGACCGCCTCATCATCTCGGCGAAAAGCTGGCTCTGCCATCCCCACGTTGACCGCCGCGGCCAAATCCTCCCTTGGGGCAGCGCCACAATAGACCCCAAACTCTCCCCGCTCGAAGCCTCCCGCGACCTCCTCGCCCATCTCCTCGCGAGCCTCAAAAACTCCCACCCGAATCTCGCCCCCACCCACACCGTCATCACCGTTCCCGCCTCCTTCGACGAGGTCGCCCGTGGACTCACCCTCGAAGCCGCCCATCAAGCCGGAATTCCCGAAGCCACGCTCCTCGAGGAACCCCAAGCCGCCTTCTACGCTTGGCTCGAAAACCAAGGGGCCGACTGGCGCAAACAGGTCCAATCCGGGGATCTCCTGCTCGTCTGCGATGTCGGCGGAGGCACCGCCGACTTCAGCCTCATCGCCGTCACCGGAAAAGACGGAAACCTCGCGCTGGAACGCGTCGCCGTGGGCGAACACCTCCTCCTCGGCGGCGACAATATGGACCTCGCCCTCGCCCACGATGTCTCGGAAAAACTCGCCGCCGCTGGCTCCGTTCTCGACGACTGGCAATTCCTCGCCCTCGTTCAATCTACACGCGCAGCCAAGGAATCTCTCCTCTCCGACCCCTCGCTGAAGGAAGTCCCCATCGCCATCCCCACCCGCTCCAGCCGGCTCATCGCCTCGACTCTCAGCACCACGCTCACCCGCGAGCAGGTGGATCAAATCGTCCTCGACGGATTCCTCCCTCTCGTCGCCGCCGAGGAAATGCCAGCCCTCCGCCGGGCAGGCGGCCTGCGCGAGTCCGGCCTGCCCTACGCCGCCGACGCCGCCATCTCGAAGCACCTCGCCCGCTTCCTCACCCGCGCCAAAGCCAACATCACCTCGTCTCCTGAACTTCTCGAATCCGTCGGAGGCTCGGCAAAAATCGTCAGCGCCCCGCTTTTGATCCCCGACGCCGTGCTCTTCAACGGCGGCGTCTTCAATGCAGCCCCACTTCGCGCCCGCGTCCTCGACCTACTCAGCCGCTGGGCGAACCGCCCCATTCGTGAACTCCAAGGCGCCCGACCCGACCACGCCGTCTCCCTGGGAGCCGCTGTCTACGCTCGACTCCGCGCCACCGGCCAAGGCCTTCGCATCAAATCCGGCACCGCCCGTTCCTACTATATCGGAATGGAATCCAGCGGCATGGCCGTTCCCGGTCGGCGCCCCGTCACCAAGGCCCTCTGCGTGGCCCCACAAGGCATGGAGGAAGGCACCCGTCTCGAAATCTCCAATCAGGAATTCCTCCTCTACACAGGCGAAACCTCCGACTTCCGTTTCTTCCAATCCGAAGTGCGTGCCGGCGACCAGCCCGGCCAAATCCTCCCCGACGCCGCCGAACTTGAGGAATCCGCCAAGCTCCAAATCGAAATCCCCCCGCCCGCAGGCCACCAACCCGGCGAGGAAATCCCCGTCCACCTCCAAGCCCGCATCACCGAACTCGGCCATCTCGAACTCCACTTCCTCCACAAGCCCACCGGCGAGCGCTGGAAGCTCGAGTTCAATGTCCGGATGCAGTGATTTTCAACCCGCTCAAACAGGCGTGGCGGGAACCTTGCAGGTGTAAAGAACACGCCCCTTCCAATCGACCATGCGCAACGCCATCTCGTCAGGCTTGAGCACGGCACTGAGGAAGCCCGAGGTCGATCCCTTCGCGAATTTGGTAAACCGAATATCCGATGTCTCGCGAACTTTGGACCCTGCACCGGAACAGAAAAAATTCACGCCGCCAGCCTGAAGGTGCTGCAGGTCGTGATCGTGGCCATTGAAGTAAGCCTGCACTCCATACTTCTCCAATAGAGGCAAAACATGCTCGACGATGAACGGCGTGTCGCCATGGACTCCGCCTGAGAAAACCGGATGGTGGGCGAAGACGATTTTCCAACGGGCCTTGGACTCCGCTAGCGAAGCCTCCAGCCATTCCAACTGCGCGGGAACATTCTGGCTTTTCAGCTCGTTACCCAAAACCTGCGTGTCATCTCCCGCCTCGGCCATGGGAGTCGTGTCGAGAAACAGCAAGTCGGCCTCACAACCGGGCGCCACGGACTCGGTGCGCTTGAAAAAACGGGCCGGCATTTTCCACCGCTTGCTCGTCTTGCTGTAGTCGATCTGGGCCTCGCAACTGGCGTGGTAGTCATGGTTGCCGAGGACCGAATGCCAGGGCACCTGCAACGACTCGGCCGTGTAGATGTTTTCAAACGAATCGAGCCACTGCGGGTCGGTCGTTGAAGCGACTCCATCCTCATAAAAATTGTCGCCCACCGAGGCCACGAACCTTGCCCTCAACGCCTCGGCCTCCAGACCCATCTGCCGCGCGACATCGACTTGTCGATCCTCTCCACGGCGACCCCAGTCCCCGACGACAAGAAATGGCAGCGCGTCGTGGTCGAGGGACAATGCCATCAGGGATTTCGGGAGGAATGATCCAATGGCAGCCGCCTGGGAGGCGACAAAGAGCGTTCGGACAAACTGGCGGCGGGTCTGGTTCATGCGATTTCGGAATTTGAATCCCGGCTAAAGACATCTTCAGATCTTCACCCAACTCCACCCGCCCGGAAATCTGATTTTTTCCGAAATGTCATTTCTGCAAAAATGAGGTTCTGTAATGGTTCAAAATATGACCCGCTACCGCATCGGCATCGACTTGGGCACCACAAATTGCGCTCTCGCTTTTGTGCCCGCCGAGTCATCGGAGGGGCGTAGCACCATTCTTCCCATTCCTCAGGCGGAGACGGACCACTCCAGCGCCTCGCATGAAACGCTGCCTTCATTTCTCTACCTCGCGCCCGCAAGTCGCGATTGGGTTGCGGGGCGCTTCGCCCGCGCTCGGGCGGCGGAAGTTCCCGGTCGCGTCATCCACTCGGCGAAATCCTGGCTTGTCCACCACGCCGCCGACCGCCGGGCGAAATTCCTCCCCCTCGGCTCTGGCGAGATTTCATCGACCGAACAACTCAGCCCCGTCGAAGCCCTCTCGACGCTCCTCCAAAAACTCGCCGTCTCGTGGAACTCCCTCCATCCCCATGCTCCGCTGGCCGAGCAAGATCTGGCGATCACCGTTCCCGCATCGTTCGACCCGGCCG
>CAWUMN010000006.1:0-24445 GCA_963923595.1 uncultured bacterium | reverse complement strand
CCTTGCGGAAGACCTCAGCGAGATTGCTGTTCCGATAAGGGCCGGTGAGCAGGTTTGTGCCGAAATCGGTTTCCTTGTAGACACTGTAAATGACATCGCCGGACTCTGGGTCGATCAGAAAGAGATCATAGAAGCCCATGCGCTGGATCATGGATTGGAAAAGCCGCTGGTAGTGCTTGTGGACGGTATCGTAAGCAGAGCCGTCGCCCGCCTCCTCCAGATCGCCTTTTTTGCCGACTGGCTGGGGATTTTTTGCGATGTAGCGGCTCTGGAGGTGCGTGGCCACGGCGGTGGTGGGCCGGTAGGTCTCGTAGGCCGGAACGCCGCTGATGTTCTTCGCAAGCCGGGGGAGAAACTCCTTTTCGTAATACTCCTGCAGTGCCTTCGCCTCGGCGGCATCGTCGGGAACCTTGCCAAGCTCCCCAAAGGCGGCATCGAATTCACCCATCGCCTCGACGACCATCCGGTTTTCGCAGAGCGTTTCGATCCATTGGCCCAAGTCGCGAAAATACTCCTCCACCTGGTAGGCCTTCGAGGTCCGCTCTGTGGTGAGTTGGCTGAAGACGCGCTCGACGAGGATGTCGCGCGCCCGAATCCAACTGAAGAGTCCCACCACGGCGATCGAGCCGAGGCTCGCTACGAGAAGCATGATTTGGAGTCGCGTGCGGATACTGAACTTTCGTGAGTCGATCATAAGATATTTCCGTCAATTCAGAGCCATTCCAACAAAGGTTCCGCAGAAGAACCAGCAGCGATTATCCTTCAAGCGACGCGCCTCGACCCCCGCTCAATCCAGCGTCTGTCGGTAGCGTTTGACTCCGATCGAGAGGACGACGATGGCGAAGAGGGCGATGGGCCAGAGTTCGCGGCCGAGCTCCTCGAAGCCGATGCCTTTGAGCATCACGCCGCGGGCAATGCGGAGGAAGTGGGTGATGGGGAGGATTTCGCCGATCACTTGGGCCCAACCGGGCATTCCGCGAAAGGGAAACAGGAACCCGGAGAGCAGAATCGAGGGTAGGAAGATGAAAGCTGACATCTGCATGGCCTGGAGCTGGTTTTTTGCAATCGTCGAAAAGGTGATGCCCATGGCGAGATTCGCGGCGATGAAGAAAAACGAGGCAATTAGCAGCAGCCCCAAGTCACCTTGGATCGGCACATCGAACATATACCGCGCCGCCACGAGGATCATGGCGACCTGGATGTAGCCGACGAAAATGTAGGGCGTGATTTTGCCGATCAAAACCTCGGTCGGGCGGAGCGGCATGGAGAGGAGATTTTCCATCGTGCCGCGCTCGCTCTCGCGCGTGATGGCGAGGCCGGTGATGAGCACGAGCGTCATCATCAAAACCACGCCGATGAGCCCGGGGACGATGTTGTATTGCGTGATCGCCTCGGGGTTGTAGAGCGAGTGGACGCGCATGTCGATGGAGGGAGGTTTTGAGGCGAGCCAGGCGAGCGTGCCTTTGAAATCGGCGAGGAGGGCGGTGTTTAAAACTCCATCGAGCGCGTTAATACCGCCGCTGATGGCGGTGGGATCGCTGGCGTCGGCCTCGACCAAAACCTCGGGCCGGTCGCCGCGGAGGAGTTCGCGCGAGAAGTTCTCGGGGATATTCACAAGGAATTGAATCTCGCCGCGCAGGAGCATTTTTTGGCCCTCCTCCTCGGTGTCGACTTGCTTCACAAAATCAAAGTAGGTGCTGTTTTTCAGACCCTCCAGGAGCGTGCGTCCATGCGGGCCGTTGTCGGCGAGAATAACGGCGGTGGGCATGTGGCGCGGGTCAGTGTTGATGACATATCCATAAACCGTGAGCTGGATGAGCGGGATGCCGAGGATCATCGCAAAGGTCAGGCGATCGCGTGCCATTTGGATGAATTCCTTCACGATCATGGCCCACAGACGGGCAAAGGAAAATCGGTCGGAGAAGCTCATTTGGACTGCATGAGGTGGATGAAGGCGTCCTCGAGACACGCGGGGACTTTCGTCCACTCGTGCTCCGGAGAGCGGTGGCGGGCGATGGCTTGGTCGAGAAGTTCAGCGTCGGCTCCGCTGACATGCAGGGATTTTCCAAACGCCACGGCTTGATCGACTCCAGGCTCGGCGCGGAGTTTTTGGGCAAGTTCGATCAACGCCGGCCCGGTGACGGACCATGTGGAGAGGTGGGCTTTTTGAATGACCTCGGCGGGAGTTCCATCGACGAGCAAGTTGCCAAGCGAGATATAGGCGAGACGGTCGCAGAGTTCGGCCTCGTCCATGTAGTGGGTGGTGACAAGAAAGGTCAGACCCTGCGCGGCGAGGCCGTGGATTTCATCCCAGAAATCGCGGCGCGCCTTGGGATCCACGCCGGCGGTGGGTTCGTCGAGCAGAAGGAGGCGCGGCTTGTGAAGGAGGCAGGCGGCGAGGGCCATGCGTTGCTTCCAACCGCCGGAGAGTTGGCCCGCAAGCTGGTTTTTGCGGTGCGCGAGGCCGAGGTGGTCGAGGCCCTCGGCGACGGCTTTTTTTGCATTGGGAACTCCGTAGACGCGGGCGACGAAGGCGAGGTTTTCCTCGATCGTGAGGTCCTCGTAGAAACTAAAGCGCTGGGTCATATAGCCGACCTGGCGTTTGATGGCGGCGCTTTCGCGGATGACATCGAACCCGAGGCACGCCCCCTCCCCTCCATCGGCGCGAAGGAGGCCGCAGAGCATCCGGATGAAGGTCGTCTTGCCGCTGCCATTCGGACCGAGGAAGCCGTAGATCTGGCCTTCGCGGACCCGAAGGTTGATTTGGTTCACGACGGTGCGGGTGTCGAAGCGCTTGGTCATGCCGCGCACATCGATCGCCCAACCGCCGGCGGAATCAGAGCTTGAGGCGGACATCAACCGGTTGGCCGGGGTGAAGCTTTCGGGCCGTTTCGGGATCGACGGACAACTCGACGAGAAAGGCGAACTTCTCGCGCATCGATTGGCTGAAAATGACAGGCGGCGTGAACTCGGCGCGGGGCGAGATGTAAGTCACCTTCGCGGGAAACGGCTTCTCCACGCCATCGACCATAACCTCGGCGGGGCTGCCGATTTGAACACGGCCAACGAGTTCCTGGGAAACAAACACGCGGACTTTGACATTACCTGGAGGGAGGAGGACGACGACCGGCTTGGATGCTTCGACCCAATCGCCCTGGCGGTAGAGGGTGTCGCTGACGAGGGCCGATTGCTGGGCAAATTGTTTTTTCTGGGAAAGGTTCCACTCGGCACCTTTCAGTGCGGCCTCCTGGGCGAGGAGGTTTTGCTCGGCGGCGCGGATTTGGTCATTGCGGGAGCCGAGGCGCGCGGTGACGAGCGTGGATTCCAGTTGGGCCACGCGCTGGCTGTTTTCGTCGTGCTGGGCGCGGGCAATGTCGTAATCGCGCTTCGAGGCGACATTGGTGGCGAGGAGCTTTTGCTGGCGCTCCAGTTCGATGTCCGCGAGGGCAAGGGCGGCGCGCATCTCGCCGAGTTGGGCTTCGAGGGTTTGGATTTCGCTGGGACGCTGGCCGGCCTTGGCGTCCTCCAACTGCGCCCGGGCCTGCTCGACGCGGCGCAACGCCTCGTCGCGCGCGGCAATTTCCGAGGTTTCCTCCAAGGCGAAAAGCAGGGCCCCTTTTTCGATCTCCTGACCGCGCTCAACGGCGAGGTTTTCCAGGCGTCCACCGAAGGGCGAGGCGACATGCACGAACTCGCCCTCGATGTATCCCTGAACGAGGGAGGGATCGGATTTTTCGCACGACGCGCCGAGGAGGGCAACGAGCAAAAAAAGGACGAGGCGGAGAGTTTTCACGCCGCGATTTTGTCCGGGCGCTCGACGGAGCGGAAGCGGAAGCTGGCGTGGTATTTCCCCCCATTGTGTTTGCGGCAGCATTTGATGCAGGCAGCAGTGTGACGGAGAGGCTTCACGCGGGCGAGAACAGTCGCGCACTCAGGGCAGGCGTAGAAGAATTTGCGGGCGACACGGCGGCGCTTGAAAGGAAGCTCGTGGCAGCGCGATTCGTGCGGAATTCCGAGGTCCGCGCAGGCTTCGCGCCATTCCTCGCCATGGGCCTCGATGCGGCGGCGGCCGACGCGGTGTTGAGCGAGAAGGTGGGCGAGTTCGTGGCGGAGCGTGCGCTGAACCTCGGCGGCGGAAACTTCCACGAGCTTGGGATTCAATACCACCATGCGGTCGGTCCACATCGCCATGCCGGCGGTGGTGCGGAGCGCGGGATTCCAAAAGACACGGACCTGCAAATGGCGGCATCCCGCGGCCTTGAGGAGTTGGTTGGCGAAATCCTCAAGCAACGGATCGTGCCGCAGGCGCGATTTGCGCCGGGGTTTGGCGAGATCGTCGGGCGTCGCCCGCACGCGGCGCATGACGGAACGACCGAAATCCATGAGAAGTTGCTGGTATTTCATGCGGCAAGGGCGGGTTGGAGTTGCAGGACGCGGCCCACGGCGGCGGCGGCGCGGTCGATGTCCGCCTCCGAGGTGCTGTGGCCCATGGAAAAACGGACGGTCGCCAGCGCGGTGGAGGCCTCGACCCCCATGGCGAGGAGGACATGCGAGGGCTGGATCGAGCCGACCATGCAGGCCGATCCGCTGGAAACGCACACCCCCTCGAGATCGAGCCCCATCAAAAGCGATTCGCCGTCCGCTCCGGGGAAGCTGACATTGAGCGTGTTCGCCAGTGAGCGGGCGGGATCGCCGTTGCGGATCGCGCCGGGGCAGGTGGCGCGGATCGAGTTCCAGAGCCGCTCGCGAAGAGGTTCAAGCCGCGCGGATTGGAAGGCGGCCTGCGCGGTGGCGTATTCGGCGGCGGCGGCCAGACCCGCGATGGCGGCGACATTTTCGGTGCCGGGACGGCGGGAATTCTCGTGCGCTCCCCCAAAGGCCGTCGGCTCGATCGAAATGCCCGCCGAGAGCCAGAGCGCACCGACGCCTTTCGGGCCGTAAAATTTATGGGCGGTGATCGAAAGCGCGGTGAGGCCGGGCATTTTCACCGAGAGCGGAAGTTTGCCGAACGACTGGATCGCATCGGTGTGGAAAAAGACCCCGTGCGCGGCGCAGATATCGGCGAGGCGCTCGATCGGCTGGATCGCGCCCGTTTCGTTGTTGGCGTGCATCACGGAAACCAGAATGGTGTCGGGGCGGAGCATGGCAGCGAGGTTTTCCGGATCGACAATTCCCGAGGCATCAACGGGCAGGATGGAAACCTCGAAGCCCTCGTTTTTCGCCAAATGCTCGGCGGCGTGGAGCACCGCGTGATGCTCGATCGCCGAGATGATGAGATGTTTTCCCTTCGCCGATTGGGCACGGGCGAGTCCCATCACGGCGAGGTTGCAGGATTCCGTGCCGCCGCCGGTGAAAATGATCTCGTGGGGCCGCGCGCCGAGGATCGTTGCGAGACGGTCGCGTGAGTCATCCACCGCCGCACGGGCACGACGACCGGCCGCGTGGATCGACGAGGGGTTGCCGAATTCCCCGTCGAAGAACGGCAACATCGCCTCGCGCGCTTCGGGCGCGAGCGGGGTCGTGGCGTTGTGGTCTAGATACTCCATTCGAGTTCGGTGGCCGGTTTGGATTTTTCCAAAATACGCAGTTGTTTCTCCTCGTAAACCACGAGCGAGCCATTCGGCACGCTGTGCATGAGGAAAACATTGGCGCCGATGGTGCTACCATTGCCGATCAGGGTTTCACCCCCTAAAATCGTCGAATTGGGGTAAATCGTGACAAAATCTCCCACTGCAGGGTGGCGTTGGCCACCTTTAACGATTTGGCCGCGCTCGTCCTTGGCAAAACTCCGAGCACCAAGAGTGACTCCATGGTAGAGCTTTACATGATGACCGATCACGCAGGTCTCGCCGATTACGACCCCAGTTCCGTGGTCGATAAAGAAATAGGGGCCGATTTTGGCGCCCGGATGGATGTCGATACCCGTGCGGGAGTGGGCCCACTCGGTCATCATGCGGGGCAGGAGTTTGATGCCTTCGTTGTAAAGAAGGTGCGCTGTGCGCTGGATCGCGATCGCTTCGATGCACGGATACGAGAGGATGATCTCCTCGTCGCTCGTCGCGGCGGGGTCGCCCTCGAAGGCAGCTTGAATATCGGTGCGGAGGAGTTCGCGAATGGCGGGAATTTGATCGAGAAAACGGAGCAAAACCTCGGCGGCGTTTTCATCGGTCGCCTTCGGATCGTTCAAACGAATGCTACGGGCGATCTGGGCTTGGAGCCTCTTGGCAAGTGCCTCGAGGCGGGTGAGGGTCGTTTCGGCGAGTTCGTTTTTGTGAATCGGATGCTCGTCGTGGAATCCCGGAAACAGCACCTGCAACAACTGCTCGCACAGCGAATCGACGGCGCGCTTGGAGGGGAGATTGTGTCGGTCGGTGTTGTTCAACCCGCCCACCGCCTCGTAGGAGGTGAGAATTTTTTCGGAAATCCCGGCAAGGCGGCTTTGCATGCGGCAGAGACTACCGGCCCAAGGGGGGATTTGTCGAGAATCCGCTTGGAATCAGGCTCCGGAGCCGTCGGGAGGCAAGGCGCCGTCTCCCGCGCGGCAGAGGTAGCCAGCGGCTTCGTGGCGGGTTTGGGATTCGTAGGCTTTTTTAACATCAAATAAAACGCGGTCAGCGCTTTGCATTTCCACAAGAGCCACAATCGCGCCGCCAAATCCTCCCCCGCTCAAGCGCGCACCGAGGCATCCTTTTTGTTTGATTGCAAGCTCAACCAAGAGATCGAGTTCCGGCGTGCTGTTTTCAAAATTATCCATCGAACTCCGGTGCGAGGCGGTCATGAGGGTTCCGAGGAGTTCGCCATCTCCAGAATTAAGAGCCTCAATGGCTTGGAACACCCGCTCATTCTCACCCACCACATGCCGGGCGCGGCGTTTGGCCAAGTCGGGCATTTCGGCGGCTTCGAGTTGCGCCATCGTGGCATCCCGCAAGGCCTCGACTCCCATGCGCCGGGCGGCCTCGAAGCATTGCTCGCGGCGTTCGTTGTATTCGCCGCCAACGAGGGCGTGTTTCACGCCGGAATTGATGACGAGCAGGCCGAAGTGCGAGGGGAGTGGGATATTTTTCACCGACTCGGTGCGGCAATCGAGAAAAACGAGGTGGTCCTTGAGCCCGAAAACCGACGAGGCCTGGTCGAGCAAACCGCAATTCACGCCGACGAACTCATTTTCGGCACGGCGGCAGAGTTTGGCCACCTCCATGCGAGTGAGTGAAAAGGGATAGAGCTTCATCAGGAGCGAGGCAGTAGCGACCTCCAGCGCGGCGGAACTCGAAAGCCCCGCGCCGCTCGGCAGAGTCGAGTCGTAGCGAACGGAAAAACCTCCCGCCTCGGCGCCGGCGCGGGCGAGCATTTCGGCTACACCCAGCGGGTAATCGGTCCATTTTCCGGTGCGTTGCAATCCCGCGCTACGGTCGAATTTTTCCACGCTTCCCATGTCACCGCTGGACAACTCCACGAGTCCGTCCGGCAATTGCTCGCCGGTGGCGGTGATGCCCAAATGGAGCGCTGCGGAGAGGACTACACCTCCGTTGTAATCGGTGTGGTTTCCAAGAATCTCGACGCGGCCGGGGGCAAAGGTAGTGGTGGACATTTGCGTGCGATGATTGCGGGGGGCTTGCGGCTTGCCAAGCGGCTTTTGTATGACAGGATTTGAAAGAACGAAAAATCTTATGAGCGATAACAACGACAACAACATTGCCGCCAAGAAGCTGGAAAGCAGTTCCGAACACGCCAAAAAAGCCCTTGATGCCGCCGCCGAAGCCGGTCGGGCCGTCGGAGAAACCGTGAAAAAACACGCCAAGTCTGCTTACGACGCCAGTCGCGAGCATTTGGGTGCCGCCGCCAAGGATCTCGGCGAAGCCGCCAGCGCTTCCTACGGTGACCTCCGCGACCAGGCCCGCGCCAAAGCCGATGAATTTCGCGGCCGCGCGCAATCAGCCTACAGCGATGCCGCCGCCTACGCGCAGGATTACCAGAGCGAAGCCGAAGCCTACATTCGCGCGAACCCGCTCCAATCCGTGGGCATCGCGCTCGGCGTGGGCTTCCTTTTCGGCCTCATCCTCCGCCGCTGACCCGCTTTGGCTCTCAACGGACCGGTCGATCCCGCCAACTCCGTTAAACCGGCGTTGCGGGAGGAGCCCCGTGGGCTTTTTGAGGAAATCCTCAGCCTGCTCGGGTCGGTCGCGTCGTATTTTCAAAACCTCGCCGCCCTCGCTGGCGAGGAGTCGAAGGAAGCACTCGCGCTCGGCTTGCGGATAGCCCTGCTCTTGCTGGTCGCGCTGTTTTTTGCCGGCTTTGGCTACGCACTGCTCGTCATCGCCGTGGCGTTTTTCGCCGCCCACTTTCTCGGAGTTTCGTGGTTCTGGATACTGGGCGGATTCACCGCGCTGCATTTCCTCGTCGCTGTCGTGTGCGTGAAACGCATCAAGGGTCTGTGTGGAACGAAACTCTTTGAGACCACGCGCCGCGAGATCACCGCCGACATCGAATCCCTCCGCAAGGAGAAGCGACCATGACCGCAAAGGAGAAAATCCTCGAGGACTTGCGCCGAAGCCGCGCTGCCATCGCACGCGATGCCAACGCGGTCGTGGAAGAAGTGAACCTCGTTTCGAAACTCAAAAAATCCGTCCGTAACCGTCCCCTTGCCTGGCTCGGCGGAGCGGCGGCCCTCGGTTGGGTTCTCGCGGGACCAAAAACCCGCATTGTCACGAAGACGGTGAAAGGCAAATCCCTGGAGCCCGCGAAAAAATCCCGCCTCTCCGGCGCGGCGGGCCTGTGGAGCATTCTGCTGGCTCTTTTCAAAATCGCCTATCCCCTCGCCCGCCCCGCGCTCACCGCCTACGCCACCCGCCGCGTCGGCGAGTTCGCTGAAAAATTTTCCCGTTAAAATCACCATGCACGACCCACGCTGCGACAAACTGGCTGCCGTCCTCACGAAGCACTCCACGAAACTCCGCCCCGGCGAAAAAGTCCTCATCGACCTCTTCGATGTGCCCGACTCGATCGGCGTCGCCCTCATCCGCGCCGTCCGCTCCTGCAAGGCCGTGCCGTTCGTCCAAAACCACCACGCACGCCTCTCGCGCGAGATGGCTCTTGGCGCTGAAGAATCCGGACTCGAGATCGGTGCCGCTGTGGAACTTGCCCGCATGAAAAAGATGGACGCCTACATCGCCGTCCGCGGCAGCCACAACATCACCGAAATGAGCGATGTGCCGGACGCGAAAATGCAGCTCATCGCCGGCAAGATGCGGCCTGTCATGGATTGGCGCATCAACAAGACCAAGTGGGTGGTCCTCCGCTGGCCCACCCCCGCCATGGCCCAGCAGGCGCAGATGAGCACCCCAGCGTTCGAGGATTTCTTCTTCGATGTCTGCACGCTCGACTACGGTCGCATGGCCCCCGGCATGACCGCGCTCAAGGCGCTCATGGACCGCACCGACAAGGTCCACCTCAAAGGCCCCGGCACAGACCTCCGCTTCTCCATCAAAAATATCGGCTCCGTGACATGCGGAGGCGACCGCAACATCCCAGACGGCGAGGTTTTCTCCTGCCCCGTCAAAAAAAGCGTCGAGGGCCATGTGACCTTCAATGTCCCAAGCATTTATCAAGGCCACGCCTTCGACAATGTGCGGCTCGAGTTCTCCGAAGGCCGCATCGAGCGCGCCACCGCGAACAACACCACGGCGCTCAACCGCATCCTGGACAGCGACGCCGGCGCGCGCTACATCGGCGAATTCTCGCTCGGCTTCAACCCCCACATCCTGCATCCGATGCGCGACATCCTATTCGACGAAAAAATCGCCGGTTCGTTCCATTTCACGCCCGGCCAAGCCTACAAGACCGCTGGAAATGGCAACACGAGCCGCATCCACTGGGACATGGTCTGCATCCAACGCCCCGACTACGGCGGTGGCGAGGTGTGGTTCGACGGCAAGCTCATCCGCAAAGACGGCCTCTTCACTCTCCCCGCGTTGAAAAAACTCAATCCCGACCACCTGCTGGGCAAGAGCCGATAAGGATTCTCACGGAGTCACGGGGACACGGAGGAGGATTCGCAGTTCCCAATGAACGGCAGAGGACTGCCGATGCCACACGGAATAATTTCCGGGCTCCGCCCACCGCTTTCCGGTTTCAGAGCAGCGAGGATTAGTTTTTTTCCACCGGTTCGACCGCGGCTTCTTCGCTGGCGAGGTTTTCGGATTTGCCGAAGGCCTTGGCGACGCTTTCAGAAGATTTGGCGCGGTCGTCGGTGGAGTTGCTGAAGCGCACGCTCACGAGTTTGCTGACGCCGTGCTCTTCCATCGTGACGCCGTAGAGCATGTCGGCGCGGGAGATCGTGCGCTTGTTGTGGGTGATCGTGACGAACTGGCTTTGGTCCACGAAGCGGTCGAGGATTTTGATGAAGCGGGTAATGTTCGATTCGTCTAGCGGGGCGTCCATTTCATCGAGCACACAGAACGGGCTGGGCTTGACCATGTAGATGGCGAAAAGGAGCGAGACGGCTGTCATGGTGCGCTCGCCACCGGAGAGGAGGCTGATGCTCTGGAGTTGCTTGCCGGGTGGCTTGGCGATGATCTCGATGCCGCTCTCAAGCGGGTCGGAGTCGTCCATGAGCATGAGGTTCGCGCGGCCGCCGCCGAAAAGCTCGGTGAACATGACTTGGAAGTTCTCGCGGATTTTTTCGAAGGTCTCGGCGAAGAGCGTCTTCGTTGTGTGGTTGATTTTCGAAATGACTTCGAGCAACTCGGCTTTCGAGGAAACGAGGTCGGCGTTTTGTTTTTCGAGGAAAATGTAGCGCTCCTCGAGTTCTTCGAATTCCTGGATGGCGTCGACATTGACTGGCCCCATGGAATCGAGGCGTTCGGTGAGTTCGGCGACTAGTTCCTCCATGCGGTCCCAAGGAATCCCCTCGCCTTCGTTGGGCATGGCGATGGGCACGGCGGATTGCTCCTCCTCAGCAGTGGGCGCCTCGACGGCGGGGGGCTCGCCATCGACGGATTCAGGTTTGCGTTTGGCGCGGTCGCGGAAGGCGACGAGTAGCGAATAGGTGTCGGGCTCGAACGCCTCGAGGTCGGTCTGGTAGCGCTGGGAAACATGGTTTCGGATGTTTTCCATTCGCATCTCGGATTGGGCGGCCTTGACCTCGATGCGGCTGCGCTGGTCTTGCAGGGTGGCGAGTTGTTGGCGGGCAGCGCGGAGGGCGGATTCTAGCGCGGAGGCGCTTTCGTTCACCTCGGAGCGTTGGGCGAGGACGGCGCTCAGGCGGGATTCCTCGGACTCGAGCTCCGCGCGCCATTCGCCGATCGAGATTTCGAGCGAGGCGTTCTCGGCGGCGAGAGATTCGAGGCGGGATTCGTAGTTGGAAATATCCACGCGGCGGGCGTCGAGGAGCTCGTTGAGTTCCACGATGCGGGCGGCCATGGGGCCACGCTGCCGGTGGAGGCCTTCCTGCTGCTGGCGCTCGGTGGCGACGCGGACACGAATTTCATTGAGGGCGTCGCTGGCGGAACTTTCGCGCTCGCGAACGACTTGGATGCGGGCCTCGCATTCCGAGCGGGCGGCGCGTAGCGAGTCGAGCGAACAGGTGGTCTCGGCAATACGGGATTCGAGTTCGGAGAGTTGGGCGAGGCTTCCGCGAAGTCCTTCCTCGATGCTGGCGGCCTCGCGCTGAAATGAGGCGCGCTTGGCCTCGGCGTCGGCGAGTTGGCGCTCGGCGTGGCGGCGTTCGTTGTCCACCGAAGCGGATTCCACTTGGGCGGCGTGCATGGCCTCGCGGGCGTGTTTGAGGCGTTCAGTGGCTTGTTCCATCGCGCTCGCGGCGGCGGCGCGGGCGGCGGCGAGAGATTCAATTTTCGAGGTCGCCTCGGCGAGGGAGGCATCGAGTTCGGCGATGCGGATTTTACGCTGGAGCGTGGATTGACCGGCATTCTCGCCGGTGGCGCCGCCGTGGATTATGCCGGAGCGGGAGATGAAACCTCCCTCCAGCGCGGCGAAGGCAAACCGGGGATGCTCGGAGCGCATGCGGAAGGCGGCTTCGAGGTTTTCGACAATCAGGACATCTCGGAGAAGTTGACGTGCAAGGACCGCTCCCTCGCCCTCGCCATTCACGCAATCGCTGGCACGGCCAAAGACGCCGAAGGGAATTTCTCCCGTGGCTTGTTCATTCTGCGCGATCCACTCGGCGGGAATGACGGTGGCGCGGCCGAGCTTTTGGCCGGCGAGCGTGGAGAGGGCGGCCTCGGCGACGGTGATGTCTTTGAAGATGACCGCTTGGAGGGCCGAGCCGAGCGCGGCTTCGATGGCTGGGATCAGGCGCTCCTCGACTTGGATATGTTGAACGAGCGTGCCCTTGATGGCTGCGTGGTAGAGATCGGGATTGTCGAGTCCGCGCAGGATCGCCTGGGTTCCCTCGTCGAGCCCCTCGCCTTGCTCTTGGAGTTGACGCAAAACCTCGAGGCGTGACTCGATGCCGGCAGCGTCTTTTCCTGCGGCGTTGAGGATCGCCTCGGTATCTTGGCGCTGGTGCTGGGCAGTCTCGTGATCCGCCATGGCGGCGGAGGTTTCGGCTTGGGAATGTTCCAGCGAGAGATGAGCCGCCTCAGAGCGGCGCTTGAGATCCCCGAGGTGCGAGGAAACCTCAGCCGCAGCGCGGGAAGCGGCTTCGATCTCGTTCTGCAAAAGGTGGAGCCGGGTTTCGCTGGATTCGCGGCGTCCCGTGGCGGAGGAAATTTCACCGCGAAGCGAGTTCAGGCGCGCCTCGGCATTCGAAAGCTCGGAACTTTGCGAGGAGAGTTCGCGCTCAGCGGCGATGCGCTCCTCACGAACTTCGTTGAGTCGTGCGGTGTGCTCGTCGAGGGTCGTCTGATGGGTGCGGAGGCTCTCGATCATTTGCTGGAGCAGCGTGTCGGTCTGCTCGATCTGCTCCTGCTGGGTGCGGATTTTTTCCTCGGCTTGGAAAATATCCAGACGGTGCCGCTCGATCAGCGCCGAAGACTCGGCGGTGCGCTCGTGGTTGGTTGAAATCCGATTCTCCGCGGAGAAAACCCGGTTGCGGAGCGTTTGCATCCCGTCGCGGACCGTGCCGGCCTCGGCTTCGATTTCCTGGAGACGCTGGCGGAAGGTATCAAGTTCGACCTCCTGCTGCGCGATCTCGATCTCATGTATCTGTCGGGCCTCTTCCCCCTGGTTGAGTTGGGCGCGGAGCGATTCGAGTTCGGTCGAGAGGGCGCGGTAGTTTTTATGAGAAAGGTGGGTGTCGAAAACCCGGAGGTCGTTGAGGATCGATTGGTATCGACGGGCTTTCGCGGCCTGGCGCTGCAGCGATCCGATCTGACGCTTAACCTCTTTGATGATGTCCTGCACGCGCACGAGGTTCGACTCGGTGTATTCGAGTTTGCGGAGCGCCTCTTTTTTCTGGGCCTTGAATTTCGTGATGCCGGCGGCCTCCTCGAAAATCGCACGGCGGTCCTCCGGGCGGTTGCTGAGGATTTGATCGATCTTCCCCTGCTCCATGATCGAGTAGGCGCTGCGGCCCACGCCGGTATCCATGAAGAGTTGATGGATGTCGCGCAGGCGGCAGGAGGTTTTATTAAGAAAATACTCGCTCTTGCCGTCGCGATAGACACGGCGCGTAATGCGGACCTCGTTCCAATCGGTGCCGAGTTCTTTTTCGCATTCCGAGAAAGTCATCGACACCTCCGCCATGCCCAGCGCGGGCCTGCTGTCGGTGCCGCTGAAAATGACATCCGCCATCTCGCCGCCACGAAGCGCCTTTGCGGACTGCTCCCCGAGCACCCAACGCATCGCGTCGAGGACATTCGATTTGCCACAACCGTTCGGTCCGACGATCGCGGTGACGCCGCGGTGGAAATTCAAGACGGTTTTTGCGGCGAAGGATTTGAAACCGATGATTTCGAGGGATTGCAGATACATGGCGTGCTTGGTTAGGTTCGGGGAAGGTTAGAAATGATGCCGGATCGAGCAAGGACAAAAATACAATATCCGGTGGAGTCAGGTTTCACCAACCACAACATATAGATTATGAATAGAGACCCGAGAGTTCAGGAACTGCTGGAATTTGTCGCCATCCCAAGCGTTTCGGCGCAAGCCGCGCATGAGGCTGACATGGGGCGCTGCGCCGATTGGTTGGTTAAAAAATTATGCTCCCTCGGTCTCGAGGCGCGCCGAGAGGAAACCGCCGGAAACCCCGTGGTCGTCGGCAAAACTCCGTGCGATCCCGCCAAAAAAACCGTCCTCATTTACGGCCACTACGATGTCCAACCCCCCGAACCACTCGAGCTTTGGACCACCCCGCCTTTCGAGCCGACGATCCGCGACGGGAGGGTTTTCGGGCGCGGGTCTTCGGACAACAAAGGCCAAATCCTCGCGCACATCCTCGGCGTCGGCGAGGCGCTCGCGGAGGGAACCCTGCCGGTGAATGTGATTTTCCTCATCGAGGGCGAGGAGGAGATCGGCAGCAAACATCTCGCGGGCTTTTTGGAAAAACACCGCGATGAACTCGCCTGCGACGCCATCGCGATTTCGGACACCGGCATGGCCGTCGATGGCTACCCCACCCTCAGCTACGGCCTTCGCGGCATCGCCACGATGGAGGTTCGCGTGCACGGCCCGGCTCAAGATTTGCACTCCGGCATCTACGGCGGCGCCGTAGCCAACCCCGCCACCGCCGCTGCCCGGCTCATCGCCAGCCTGCATGACGCCGAGGGACGCGTGGCGATTGCTGGTTTTTACGACAAGGTGAAACCCCTCGCGGATTGGGAACGCCAAGCCGCCGCCGAGTCCCCGCTCACCGATGCCGACATCGCCCGTGAGGCGGGAGTTGAGGAACTCGCCGGCGAGTCAGGCTATTCTGGCATGGAACGCATCGGTGCCCGGCCGACCGCCGAGATCAACGGTCTTGGAGGGGGTTACCAAGGCGAAGGCAGCAAAACGGTCCTCCCCGCCCACGCGTTCTTTAAAACCTCCTTCCGCCTCGTGCCCGATCAAAAACCCGACGAAATCCTCGCTCTCGCCCGCCGCCATTTCGAAAAACACCGCCCGCGCGGCGTGCGTCTGGAGTTCATCGATGGCCACGGCGGCGAGCCGTTCATGCTCGACCCGAACAGCCCCGAAGGACTCGCAGCGCGTCGCGCCCTCGAGAAAGTCTTCGGCAAAAAACCAGCCCTCATGCGCGAAGGCGGCTCGATCCCGATTCTCACCGATTTCCAGCGAATCCTCGGCCGTCCCGCCCTGCTGCTCGCCTTGGCCTCCCCCGACGCCAAAGCCCACGCCCCCGACGAAAACTTCCCCATCGAAAACTTCCTTCTCGGCATCCGCCTGAACCAAGCCGTGCTGCAGGAGTTGGCAAGAATTTAAGCCATTTAAGTCCCGCAGAAGGTTTGATACGGCTCGCACCTCAGAGGAGCTGGGTCGCGATAGCCTTCCTTTTCGGAGTTGTCCTCGAAGGGGGTGGCCAGCGCCTCGAGCAAGAGATGCATCGGACGGAGATCTCCGCTATCGACGGCTGCCGAGAGAGCTTCTTCGACTTTGTGGTTTCTTGGAATGATTGCGGGGTTTGATTTGCGCATCCGCGCGAGGGCGTCGTAAAGCGGTTGGGGTTGCCGCGAAAGTCTCGCCCGCCATTTTGCCTGCCAAGGGCCCAAGTCCGGAGCTTGGGCAGCGGGGTTCAGATTTCGGAAGGTGTTTGTAAAATCCCGTTTGTCGCGGGCCATGAATTCGAGCAATTCGCCGGCCAGCGCCAAATCCTCGGTCTCGGCGTTGAACAAACCCAATTTCTCCCTCATCCCGCCGAGCCAATGGGACTCGAAGCGCTCGGGGAAAATTCCGAGGATTTCCTTGGCGATCTCGACGCCGCGTTGCTCGTTGTCATCGAGCAGCGGCACGAAGGTCTCAGCCAACCGCGCGAGGTTCCAATGCGCGATGCGGGGTTGGTTTTCATAGGCGTAGCGACCTTGGCGGTCGATCGAGCTGAAGACCGTCTCGGGGTCGTAGGTATCCATGAAAGCGCAGGGGCCGTAGTCGATCGTCTCCCCGGAGAGCGCCATGTTGTCTGTGTTCATGACCCCGTGGATGAAACCCACCAGCATCCATCGCGCGATGAGCGCGGCTTGGCGGTCGATGATGGCTGCGAGCAAGGCCCGGTAGGGCTCGACGGCGCCTTCGAGTTCCGGATAATGCCGCCGCAGGGTGTGGCCGGCGAGGGCCTGGAGTGCCTCTTGGTTCCGAGTTGCCGCCACATACTCGAAAGTTCCGACTCGGATGTGGCTGGCGGCGATGCGCGTGAGCACCGCACCGGGCAGGCCCGTGTCGCGATAAACCGTTTCGCCGGTAGTGACTACCGCGAGACTCCGCGTGGTGGGAATCCCCAGCGCATGCATGGCCTCGCTGATGATGTATTCCCGCAGCATCGGCCCGAGCGTGGCGCGTCCATCGCCCCGCCGCGAAAACGGCGTCCGTCCCGAACCCTTCAACTGCACATCCAGCCTCGTGCCGGAGGGCGTCAAATGCTCGCCGAGCAGAATCGCGCGCCCGTCGCCGAGCATGGTGAAATTTCCGAATTGATGCCCCGCGTAGGCCTGGGCAACCGGCTCCGCTCCCGGCGGGATTTTATTTCCAGCCAAAACCCAGGCATCGAGCGCTTCAGCATTCAAACCCATCGAATCGGCGAGATTTTGGTTCAAAACCACCAGCGCGGGCTTCGCAACCGGCTCGGGTTTTTGGGGAATGAACAACAACTCCGGCAGACGCGCGTAGGAATTGTCGAACCGCCACCCCGGCGATGCAGGGGCGGTCATGGGACGATCCAACGGAGATTCCGTAATTGCGGCGCAGAGGAACTCGCCTTGCCAAGGGCTTCTCCAATTTCCAGAACCTCGATACTCGCGAAATCCTGAAGCGGCTCGCCTATTTTGTTTTTGAAATCACCCGGTTCAAAAACCAGTTCCTGCCAATCGGCGCCTTCCGGGAGCGCCCTCAGCGCTTTGTGCGAGCCGAGGGTGATTTCGAGGTTCACGGCAGCCTTTGCCAAAACCCCGAGTCCCAGCTTGGCACCGGCGGGGGCTTTCCACTGGGGATCGTTCACGCGGTGCGTGGTGCGCCCCCAGTGCCCGGGCTTGTAAGTGAACCAATCCTTGTTCAGGGCTCCCTCGAAACTCTCGATGAGGTTTGTCGGCTGGATCGCGGGCTTGACCCCGGCGGCCTGCAAATCCGCGGCCTCGGCAGCGGTGAGGCGTGACGAGACCGTAAAACGGTCGGCTGTGTAATCGCCGTAGTAATACCCAGCTCCGGAAACAGGCTTTTCAAGCGGGTAGGTGACATTGGCAAAAACCCAAACTGGCCGCTCGGCATCAAAGAGCGGGAGCTTTGCCGTCCAGACCTCGCCGTTTTTTTCGGCTCTGGCATGCCTCCAATAATGGGCCGGGCGCGGGAAACTTTTATTTTGAAGCCCGGCCTTGGAGATGGCGTTTTGCGTGTAATAAACATCCACCGAAAGCGGCGGGAACGCCGGATCGGGCCGCACCGCAGCGTTAGGGATTCCATCCGGGCTTTTCCACTCCACATCGATCAATGGGGTGGCAGGAAAACGAAACGCGCCCTTCAGGTGCTCGTCGAAGAAAAGCTGGGTGGCCACCTCATATTCGGGCGTGTCCTGATGGTTGTGATGCGGTGACGAGACGATTCGCCAGTCGGGATTTTTGAGGAGATCGAGAGCCGGGCCGAGGTCCTCGATGCGGCCGTTGAAATCATTCGAGGGCATCAGAAAAACGACCGGACACCTGATGTTCGCCAGATTTGCGGCATCCGAGACCGACGCTTGACCGGCGGGATTGTCGAGAATCCGGTAGCTGATCCCTCCACACGAAGGCGCAGCAGCCCTCACTCGGGAATCCGTGCCGGCGAGAGCCACGGTTTGCTGACCACCCATGGAATGGCCATAGACGCCGAGCCGCGACGAATCAACCTCTGGTTGTTGCTCAAGAAAGGTCAGCGCGCGGCGCGCAGCGATTGCATAGAAAAACCACGGACTGTTCCTCGGCGAGACTACAGGGTCGAGCGTCCATGGAGTCGGCTTGAGGGAAGCGAACGCTGTTTCCTTTTCCCGACAGGGATCGTGGTAGGCATCGATCGCCGCCCAGTCGGTCGTCACGCGGTAATTCGGGTCGTCGATTTTTCCCGCATGAAAAAGTTTCACCCCCTCGTGATCGACTGAATAAGGACCTGCGGCGATCCGCCCGGCCCATGCGAGCGACACGGTGGCATAGCCGCGTCTGGCATTGGTCAGAACGGCATTCTCGCTGGCGCTCTGACCGCCACCATGGATTTGCACGAGTCCCGGCAAATTCGTCCCGCCTTTTGGAAATCCATACACCGCCGCGAGCATCGATTTTTTGCCTTTGAAGACGCCTACGCGGAAGCGGACCGCCCTCATCACGACTCCGTCTTTCTCCCACTCCTTGAGCACCTCGATATCCAGAGGTTCCTTGGTAGGGTCGAATCCGGCCCAAAGCTCGGCGTGATTTTTCGGAGCGGCGTTGTTCTTCAGCGGCGGCAGGGTTTCATCCATGGCAAAGGCAGTTGAGGCAAGAAAGAGGGCGGAGAGCGAGGCAAAGCGGAAATTCATAACAGCGCGCCGTCAGTAAGCACCCCACTAAAGTGAGTCAAACGAATCCCTCCGCATCACGAACCAAGTTCAAGAGCTTGGGTTTTTCGATATCAAAGGGAGGATTTGTTTTTCCAAAAGGTAAACGCGACTCCTGCAAACGGATTCCCCGCGCCAGAACGCGCTTCACAGCGCTCCAATCGACTTCGGCGGAACTCACGGGCAAGGCCCACAAGCGCGAAGCCGACTCCCCTCAAGCGGTTGATTCGTCTCGCAAACCCTCCCCCCGCCCCGCGCGTTGACTTGCTTAAGCGTCGAACTAAAGTGCCGCGCATCGCATGAGTCAGAAAAACCGCCATGTCCTCTTTGTCTGCACGGGCAATGTATGCCGCAGCCCGATGGCGGAGGCGCTCTTCCGGAAACTCTGCTCCGGCGCGCGCGACATCACCACTGAGTCCGCCGGCCTCAGCGCGGGTAAGGGCCAACCTGCCAGCCGCGATGCCGTCGATGTCCTCGCCGCCGAGGGCGTGGAACTCACGAAATTCCGCAGCCAACCGGTCACCGAGGAACTCCTCGAAAAATCCACGCACATCTTTGTGATGACGGCGGACCACCGCCGGCTGATCGATTTGTTTTTTCCCGAATTCATTCACAAGGTCCGCCTGCTCCGGTTCGATGAAAAAGGCACCCCCGATGTGCCCGATCCCATCGGACAAGGCCGCGCGGTCTACGCGGAATGCAAGCGCAGCATCGAAAAAGCGCTCCCCTCCGTGATGCGACTCATCAATCAAAATCCCATGCCCACCTCGCTCGACACCCACACCGACACACCCGCCCTCGCCGAAACCGACCCCGAAATCGCCGCCGCGATCGAGAAGGAACACCGCCGCCAGTTCGAGCACATCGAGCTCATCGCGAGCGAGAATTTCACCAGCCAGGCTGTGATGCAGGCCCAAGGCTCGTGCCTCACCAACAAATACGCCGAAGGCTACCCCGGCAAACGCTGGTATGGCGGTTGCGAGTATGTGGACATCGTGGAAACGCTGGCGATCGACCGCGCGAAGAAACTCTTCGGAGCCGAACACGCCAATGTCCAACCCCACAGCGGCAGCCAGGCGAATATGGCTGTCTATTTCAGCGTCCTCACCCCCGGCGACAAAATCCTCACCATGGACCTCGCCCATGGCGGCCATCTCACGCACGGCCACAAGGCGAATTTCTCCGGAAAACTCTACGAGGTTTCCCACTACGGCGTGAGCCGCGAGACAGAGATGATCGATTACGACGCGCTCGCCCGCCAAGCCGCCGAGGTCCGCCCGAAAATGATCACTGCCGGCGCCTCCGCCTACCCACGGATCATCGACTTCCAGCGCATGCGCGAGATCGCTGACTCTGTCGGCGCTTACCTTTTCGTGGACATGGCCCATATCTCGGGTCTCGTCGCCGGCGGCGTCCACCCCTCCCCTTTCCCGCACGCCGATTTTGTTACCACCACCACACACAAAAGCCTGCGCGGTCCTCGCGCCGGCCTCGTCATGTGCAAGGAGCAATTCGCCAAGAAAATCGACGCCCAGACATTCCCCGGCGTCCAAGGTGGCCCGCTCATGCATGTCATCGCCGCGAAGGCCGTGTGCTTCCGCGAGGCACTCCAGCCCGAGTTCAAGGACTACGCCCGCCAGGTCGTGAGCAATGCCAAGGCCCTCGCCGCGCGTCTCTCCATGCTCGGCCACCGCATCGTCTCCGGCGGCACTGACAACCATGTCATGCTCGTCGACCTCCGCCCCGCAGGCATCACCGGCGCCGAGGCCTCCGAGGTTTTGGACAAGGCCGCCATCACGGTGAATAAAAACGCCATTCCGTTCGACACCGAGTCGATCATGAAAACCGGCGGCATCCGCATCGGCACCCCGGCCATGACCACCCGAGGCCTCCGCGAGGACGACATGATGCAGGTCGCCGACTTTATCGATGGGGCACTCAAGAAACGCCACGACGAAGGAGCCCTTGCCGCCCTGCGCAAGGAGGTGCTGGCCTTCACCTCGCGCTTCCCGCTTCCCTGAGAATCAGGTTCGCCGTTTCTCAATAACATCGCCTTTTTTGTTCCCATCGCGGATTCGCCTTGGTTGAATCCCCGACCCTTTACTGGGACTACTCCCTCGGGAGTCGAATCGGTAAACTCCTAACCAAAACCAAACCCATGACCAAACACACCAACTCCATCCTGAGAAAATGGGCCACCCGAACCCTCGCGCTGGCCATGATTCCCTGTTTTGCCATGAACGCGCTTGCCGACGAAGATAAAGAAAACCAACAGCCTGAATCCTTGGACCAAACTCAACAACTTGCCCGGTTTTCTCCCGACTATAAGCAAATCATCGTGAATGCTCCGGGCGTTAAGGATTTCTCGTTTGGCACAGCGATTCGCGTGCTCGTCGATGGCCAGCACATGAGCATTTCCAGCGATCTCGATCAGGTGGAATCAGTCTCCGAATGGCGCGATCTCGACACTCCGATGGGCATGGCGATGGCGAAGTCCGTGACCTATCAAAAAGCCGGGGGAGAATTCGCTTACACGATCACGCTGAAGCTTTTGAAAGAAAGAAAATCCATCGCGCTCGAGGGGGTGTTTCACAACCGAAGCTCGAAAAATGTGAACCTGAACTACATCGAGCTGCTGAGCACTTATTCCGGCGGGCGTTTCGTTGTGGATTCTCCGGAAAAATGGCTGGTCACGCCTTTGATGGAGGACAAACCGGCCGAGATGATGACTAACCTGCAGGCCACCTTCCGGGAAGCTGTCTTGATTTATCAAAAAGGCACCGGGTTTTTGATCGGACCTACCGGACCTCCCGAGGCTTACACTGAAATTGACTTCCGCGAGGGAGGTTTCAAAGCCTACGCCAAAATGGAAGGCGTTCTCGTTCGCGCTGGCGAAAGCCGCCGTGGTGAACCCATGCTCGTTTGCTTCGACTCCCCGGCTACTGCCACGAACATCTGGACCCGCTGGGTTGCCGCCACCCATGGCGCCCGTCTCCATCGTGGCCAAGTCTATGGCTGGTGCAGTTGGTATGACCGCACCACGAAAATCGACGAGCAGCACACCCGCGAGGTTTTGGATATTCTTGCCTCCAATCCAAATGTCTTCGGAAAAGGCATTTTGCAGATCGATGACGGCTACCAGATCATGGACGGCGACTGGCGCGGCAACGAGAAATTCCCCTCCGGCATGGCAACAATGGCTAAGGACATCCGCGCCAAGGGCTGGATTCCCGGAGTGTGGTTCGCCCCCCTCATGATCAACCCAGCGCATCCTTGGATGAAGGAACACCCCGACGCGATCCAAAAGAACGCCGACGGCATCGCGAGCTTCATGAACGCCAACCCCTTCCACCCCGATGGCGCAAACTGGCTTGTTCCCGATCACCCGGAGTCCAAGAAGTTTCTCTACAACATCATCAAGGACGCCCGCGACCGCGGCTACGGTTACATCAAGATCGACTTCAACGGAATCGGCACCCGCTTCACCGACCCCACGAAGACGAGCCTCCAAATCTTCCGCGATCTTTACACCCTCTACCGCGAAGCCGCCGGCGAGGAAATGTATATCCTCTCCTGTCTCGGCCAGCCGACTCGTGGCGTGGTTGGTTTCATCGATGCCGCCCGCGTCGGCCCCGACTCGCACCCGGCCCATTTCGAAAAATGCCTGAAATCCGTCCTGCGCTTCCAGATTTTCGACAATGTCTGGTGGCAGAACGACCCGGATGTCTCCTATATCGCCACCGAACTCCCCAGCCGCAATCTGGGCCCTGTTCAACCCAACGAAGGGATGTGGCGCACTTGGCACAACATCACCTGCCTTGTCGGAGGAACCGCCATGATCAGCGAACCGCTCCAAAACGCGGATTGCAAAGCCCTCTGGCGTGGATTCGAGATCATGCGCCCCGCCAGCGCCGAACCAGCCCGCCTCTACACCTTGGGAACCTCGGCCGGCGATGGCATCTTCGGCTTCAGCGCCCAACGCCCCTTCGGCGACTTCTCGGTCTTCAACCTCTACAACTCCAACTCCGGCCAACAAGCCATCAACCTGAACTTCGCCTCCGTCGGCATCCCTCCCGGAGTCGAATGCGCCGTCTTTGATTTCTGGGAAAACAAAGTCGTCGCCCGCGTGAAGGACTCCTACACCACCGCACCGCTGGAATACCTCTCATCGGCACTCCTGCGCTTCACACCATTGAATTCCGACCGACCCCTACTCGTCGGCTCGAACCTCCACCTCTCCATCGGCGCTACCGAGATCAAGGACATCCGAACCTCGCCCGAGCGTGTCGAAGTCCTGCTGACAGACGCCGGCGCGCAAGATGGCAGCCTCACCTTCCACAGCACGAAACCCCTCGCTGCGGAAGGCGCCGAAAATTGCGAAATCACCGCCGTCCAATCTCTCGGCGAAAACCTCTGGCGCGTGGACCTCAAAGGCCGCCAGTGGGGCAAGCCCCAGTCGATCCGTCTCTCGATCGGCGCCGCGAAACCCAAAGCCGCAAAGTAAAAAATGTTCCCCCCGGAACAATCCTCCCGGCCTCCCCATGCGGAGGCCGGGGATATCGATCATTTTGACTGACGGCGAATTGCTTTTGCTGTAGTCATCGCCCCCGGTATTTCAGCCCCACCATCATCCCATGACCACCGAATCCATCCACCTCACCCTCCTCGACTACTCGATCCTTGGAATTTACATCCTTGTCGTAGTCGGCATTGGCTTTGTCCTGAAGCGCCACACGAAAACAGCGGAGGACTTTTTCCTCTCCGGCCGCTCGATTCCCGTCTGGGTCACCGGTCTCGCCTTCCTCTCGGCGAACCTCGGCGCGCAGGAAGTGATCGGCATGGCCGCCTCGGGCGCCAAATACGGAATCATGACCTCCCACTTTTACTGGGTGGGCGCGATCCCGGCCATGATCTTCCTCGCGGTGTTCATGATGCCATTCTACTACGGCTCGAAGGCACGCTCGGTCCCGGAATACCTCAAGCTCCGCTTCGATGAAAAAACCCGCGGCCTGAACGCCATTTCCTTCGCGCTCATGACAGTGGCCTCCTCCGGCGCCTCGCTCCACGCCCTCGCCGCCCTCATGCACCTCCTGCTGAAGTGGGACTACAATTTCTCCCTCATCGCCTCCTCGATCGTGGTTCTGGCCTATGTGCTCAAGGGCGGTCTCTCCTCGGCCATCTACACCGAGGTGCTCCAATTTTTCCTCATCGTCCTCGGTTTTTCCCCGCTCGTGATCATCGGCCTGAACGACCTCGGCGGCTGGTCGGGCATGATGGCCAAACTCCCCGAAACCTACGCGCACTCCTGGAAATACATGGGCACGACCGACAATCCCATGGGCGTCGAATGGTTCGCCATGGTCTTCGGCCTCGGGTTCGTTCTCTCCTTCGGCTACTGGTGCACCGACTTCCTCGTGGTGCAGCGCGCCATGGCCGCGAAAAACATGGGCGACGCCCGCCGCACTCCCATCATCGGGGCCGTGCCGAAGATGCTCTTCCCCGCGATCGTCATCGTGCCGGGTATGATCGCCCTCGCCCTCCAAGGCACCGCCGGCTCCGGCTACAGCATCCCGAACGGCATCACCGGCGAGACCGACTACAACCTCGTCATTCCCTCGCTCATCGCGCACTACCTCCCGACCGGCATGATCGGCCTCGCCCTCACCGCGCTCATGGCCTCGTTCATGTCCGGCATGGCGGGCAACGTCACCGCCTTCAACACCGTTTGGACCTATGACATCTACCAATCCTACCTCGCCCCGGGAAAATCCGACGCGCACTACATGTGGA
>CAWUMN010000005.1:0-26688 GCA_963923595.1 uncultured bacterium | reverse complement strand
ATTTTATCCAGCAATCAAAAGGATTTCTTTGCCGCGCACCGGATGTCACGATCAGGAAACATGCCGGAAGGAATATGCTATCTCGTCGGCGCGGGTCCGGGTGACCCGCTGCTGCTCACACTCAAAGGCCGCCAATGCCTCGAACGCGCGGATGTCGTGGTCTACGACTATCTCTGCAATCCCGAGCTTTTGAAATGGGCGCCAGCCGACTCCGAGAAACTCTATGTCGGCAAAAAGGCCGGCGCGCACACGATGCGGCAGGAGGAGATCGCCGAACTCCTCATCTCGAAAACCCAAGACGGAAAAACCGTCGCCCGCCTCAAGGGGGGCGACCCATTTGTATTCGGACGCGGTGGCGAGGAGGCCGAGGCTTTGGCGACGGCTGGATGCCGTTTTGAAATAGTCCCAGGGGTCAGCTCCGCCATCGCGGGTCCCGCCTACGCAGGCATTCCAGTGACCCATCGCAAACACACTTCGATGTTCACGATTTTCACGGGACACGAGGATCCAACCAAGCCCGACCCCACGCTGGACTACAAGGCGTTGGCCACCTCTCCCGGCACGAAGGTCATGCTCATGGGCATCGAGCGGCTCGGCTCCATAACCGCACGACTCCGTGATGAGGGAATGTCGGCGGAAACTCCCGTCGCTCTCGTTCGCTGGGCAAGCACCGGGCATCAAAAAACCCTAGTCGGAAATCTCGCGGACATCGCGGCCAAGGCCGAGGCCGTATCCTTCGAAGCTCCCGCCGTGGCGGTCTTCGGCGAAGTGGTGAACCTCCGCCAACCGCTGAACTGGTTCGAAAAACTCCCGCTTTTCGGCAAGCGCATCGCCGTCACCCGCTCCCAGGCGCAGGCCGGGGAGTTGGTTGAAAAACTTCGCGAACTCGGCGCCGACGCCTACGAGATGCCAACGATCCGGATCGAACCCGCGCCCGACAAGCGCGAGTTCTACGAATTGGCCGCCTACGCCCACAGCTACGACTGGTTGGTTTTCACCAGCCCGAACGGCGTGGACGCATTTTTCAAAGCCTTCTACGAACTCTATAAAGACGCCCGCAGCCTCGGCGGTGTCCGCATTGCCGTAATCGGTCCCGCCACTGCCGAGCGGGTTCGTTCCAACCGGTTCGAGGTCGATCTCATGCCGGACAAACACATCGCCGAAGAGATCATCAAGTCTCTCCAGAAAGAAACCACGGTCGAGAATTTGAAAATCCTCCTCGTCCGCGGCGAGAAGGCCCGTGACGACCTGCCCAAGGAACTCTCCCGCCTCGGCGCTATTGTGGACGAAGCCTTGGCCTACCGGACGGTGCCGGAATCCGCCGACTCGGCCGGCGTCGCCCGTTTCCGTCGCGAGGGGGCGGACATGGTGACATTCACCAGCGCCTCGACCGCCGAGAATTTCCACTCCTTGCAACTTTCCACCGACCAACAACCCGTCTTTGCCAGCATCGGCCCGATTACTTCAAAAGCCATGCGCTCGCTGGGAATGGAGGTCGAGCTAGAGGCGAAAAGCCACGACATTCCCGGCTTGATCCAAGCGATCGTCGACTTTTACAAAAAATAAAAAGACACCCCTGCATCCCCGTGATCACTCCCCGCGTAAACGAAGATCAGACGTTACAAAAAATGATTTCTGATCTTACAGAGATGACAATTTCCGATGGCTGCGATGGCTGGGCTCCTAGGAAGTCCAGCGCGATCTTCGATAAATTGCAGCAGCGGATCGCTTCCGAGCCTGCCAGAGTCCAAACGGATGCCAAGGGCCACATCATCTCGGTGAATCCGGCTTTCATCCAACTTTGCGGCCACAATTTTGAAGACTTAAAAGGACGCAAGCCCGGCACCATCCTGCAAGGCCCCGAAAGCTCCCGCGAGAGCATCGAAATCCTCCGCGCGGCCATTCGCCATCGGATTCCTTGTGTGACCGAGATTGTGAACTACCACAAAAACCAGACCCCCTACCGGGTCAGGATTGATCTCCGGCCGCTGTTTACGGAATCCGGGGAACTCACCGGCTACGAAGCGGAAGAGCGCCTGGTGAATTGAATCCCGCCAGCGCGGCGGCGAGGTTTTTTACATTCGCCGGCGAGTGTTTCGCTGTGATGGCTATCCTCAGTCTCGCCGAACCCTTGGCGACCGTCGGATAGCGGATCGCGGGAACGAGGAACCCAGCTTCCAGCAGTTGGGCTGAGACCTTCATCGCCTCCGCCTCATCTCCGATCTGAAATGGAATGATGGCGCTGGGGGCCTGCGCCAAACCCGCTTCCTCTCTCAAGCAAGCCAGGTTGTTCCCTAGCGAAGCCCGCAAAGCCTCTCCTTCGGACGAGCGGCAAATCCTCAACGCCTCGCGGGCGGCTGCCGCCACTGGAGCGGGTGGAGCTGTGGAAAAAATAAAACTCCGGGCGCAATTCAAAAGGAATTCCCGCAAAGCCGCGCTACCAGCGATGTAGGCCCCATGGGCGCCAAGTGCTTTGCCGAGCGTTCCCATCTGCACTTCGACTCGGTCGGCCACCCCCTCGCGGTCAGCCAGTCCCCTCCCCTCATCGCCCAGAAGCCCGACGGCATGCGCCTCGTCCAGAAAAAGCCAGCCGCCGAAACGATCTTTGAGTTCCACGATTTCCGCCAGAGCCGCGAGATCGCCATCCATGCTGTAGACCGATTCCACAACCACCAGCACCCGGCCTTTGGGATGTTTGTCCCTTGCCCAGCGCAGATGGCGTTCCAATTTTCCCATGTCGTTGTGAGGAAAAACACGGATCGCCGCCCCGCTCAGATGCGCGGCATCGACCAAGCACGCGTGCGAAAGTTTATCGAGGATCACGACATCGCCGGAACCACACAGCGCGGGAATCGTCCCCATCGCCGCCGCGTAGCCACTCGAAAAACACAGGGCCGCCGCGGTGCGCTTGAAATCGGCGATTGCGATTTCCAATTCCTCGTGGGCGGCAAGCGTTCCGCAAATAAGCCGCGAGGCTCCCGCGCCAAATCCTCCCCTTGCCCACTCCGCCATCGCCGCCTCACGCAACGCGGGATGGTTCGCTAGGCCGAGGTAGTCGTTGGAGGAAAAATTCAGCAACTCCCGACCGTCGCGGCGAACCTGAATTCCTTGCGGACCTTCCAGCGAGCGAATCCTCCGGCGCAAGGATCGCCGCTCGATCTCCTGCAAACGGACCGAAAGAAACCCCTCAAGCGAGCAGTCCATTTCTATCTTCCGCCAACGATGCGGCACATCTCGCGGACCGCTTGCTCAAGGCCCACGGCGACCGCGCGAGAAATGATCGAGTGCCCGATGTTCAGTTCCTCCAAGCCCGGCAAAGCCAGAATCGCGGCAGTATTTTGATAATTGAGCCCGTGGCCGGCATTGACGCGCAGACCGAGATCTAGGGCGAGTTGGGCACCGTGGAGGAGTTTTTCTAACTCTCGGTCACGCTCCGCTCCGAACGCATTCGCGTAGGCCCCGGTGTGAAGTTCCACAAACTCCGCCCGCAGATCGGCGGCGGCCCGAAGTTGATTTTCCTCGGGGTCGATAAAAAGACTCACCCGCGCGCCGGCGTCCTGAAGCTTGCCTACCACCGCACGCAAGCGCTCGATTTGCCCGGCGCAATCGAGTCCGCCTTCAGTCGTCACCTCGCGGCGGTTTTCGGGAACAAGGCAGACATCGTGGGGTTTCACTTGCAGGGCGATTTGGACGATCTCTTCGGAAAGGCCCATTTCGAGATTGAGCTTCGTCGTGATCCGTTCGCGAAGTTCGAAAATGTCTCGGTCCTGTATGTGGCGGCGGTCCTCCCGCAGATGGGCGGTGATCCCGGCGGCGCCGACCTTTTCCGCCACCAGCGCGGCGGCGACAGGATCGGGTTCGGCGTTGGGACTCTCCGGTGTTTCGCGGTAACGCGCCTGACGCAAGGTGGCGACATGGTCGATATTGACTCCAAGACTGGGCATGGCTGGATCATCCCGCTCACCGACCTGCACGGCAAGACCGGCTTCGCGCGTTGATGCGCGGGACTTGATCGGAATCCCTCCCGCACATATCCCATGCGGGTGAATTTCAAGGCCATCAAAGCCCATCTTCCCGAGATCGCCATCCTTCTCGTCGCGGTGTTTTTCCGCGTCTGGATGATTGAAATCAAACCCGCGCACTTCGACGAAGGCATCAACGGTTGGTTCGCCGACCAGATGCGCGCGACCGGTTACCACAAATACGATCCCACGAACTACCACGGCCCGCTCCACTTTTATGCCGTTTTCCTCTCCCAGACCCTCTTCGGCCGCGAACTCTGGGCGTTGAGGGTTCCCGCGATTCTCGCGAGTGTCCTGAGCGTCCTCGCCCTCTTGCGCTTCCGCGATTACTTCGGCCAACCGACGGCCCGTTTTGCCGCTCTCGCGATGGCGCTCTCGCCGGCGTATGTTTTTTACGGGCGGTATTCGATCCACGAGTCGTGGCAGGCTCTCTTTTCGATCCTTCTCCTCCATGCGCTCCTTGGCCTCTGGCAAACTGGCGCGCGAAAGCACCTGTTTCTTCTCGCCGCAGCGATCACCGGTTTGATCCTGACGAAAGAAACCTATGTCCTGCACATCGGCTGCCTCATCCTCGCCATTCCCGTTCTTTTGATTTGGAAATTCCTCTCACCGCCAAATCCCGGATGGCCGCTTGCCAAGCAGGATTGGAACCGCGACGACCTCGTCACAGCCCTCGGCGTTTCGGTGATCGTCATCGTATTTTTCTACTCCGGAACCTTCCTCGACTTCCGCGCGGTCAGCGGGCTTTGGGAAACCCACGCGGCGTGGTTCAAAACAGGCATGGAGGCCGGAGGTCACGAGAAAAACGCCTACGACCTCGTCGGCCTGCTGAATTACTATTGGGTCTACTTGATGTGGCGGTGCTTCGAATGGCCCGCGCTGATCGGTGTCGTGGCCGGGCTTCGCTACATCCTGCCCTCCGACTCGCGGCTTCGCTACATCGCGATCGCCTCGGCTGGAACGCTGATCGGCTACTCGATCGTGGCCTACAAAACTCCGTGGTGCATCATCTCGATGCTCTGGCCTTTTTACCTGCTACTTGGTGCGGTCATTCAAGAAGTAGTTTCGAAAACCCATCGCCGGGCCGTGTGGTGGATCGTGGCGCCGTTAATTGCCGGCTCGCTTTACTACTGCGTGAGATTGAATTTTTTCGTCTTCACCGACGACCGCGAGCCCTATGTCTATGTCCAAACCTACGAGGACATCGACTTGTTCACAAAGCCCGTCCTTGAAGTCGCCAAATCCGAACCCGACGGCTACCAAATGGAGGGTGCCATCTTCCTCGAGAGCTACTACCCGCTGCCGTGGATTCTCGGAGACTTCACCCGTATAGGGTATTTTGGAAAAGACGACGAGGCTCTACGATGGAACCCCGACTTTCTGGTCATCGATTCCTCGCGAGAAGCGGCTGTGGAACCGAAACTCGCACGCTCCTATTTTAAAATTCCTTTCCGCCTCCGAAGTGGACAGGAACCATGCACAGCCTATCTCGCAGCCGACAAATTTGAAAAAATCATCGGGCGCAAACCCGACATCGTTCCCGCTCCGTGACGCCTCCGAACCGCTCAACGCCTGGAGAAATCCTCTCCCGCATCGCCACCGGATGCCTGATCGCCGCTTGGGTTGCTGTGCTGTGCGGTGTCGCCAGCGCCTTTGCCACCAAGGGACTCACCCTCCCTGGCGCCGCATTTTCCCTCGCCTGCGCTTCGGCAGGGGGAATCCTCGCGTTTTTCCTATGCCGCGACCAAAACCTCCCCTCGCCGAATGCTTGGGATGTTCTCCTGCTCGCCCTCTTTGCCGTCGCTTCGTTCCGCGCATTTGGATGGCTCATTTATTCTGTCGGAAACAACTGGCGCATTCTTTCACCGAACAATCTCGGCGACTTGTCGCTTCACCTTCAATTCATCCGCTACTTCGCAGCGGGCGCGCCGTTTTGGCCTGAAAGCCCCATCCTCAGCGGGGTGCCGCTCACCTACCCGGTCGGAGCGGATTTTTTCAACAGCCTCCTTTCGCTGGCAGGGATGCCGGTCGAGAGGGGGTTGATCTGGACTGGTTTGGCGGGTGCCACACTTTCGGCTTGGGCCTTGTGGCGTTGGGGTGGCGCGTTCGCCATCGCGGCACTTCTTTTCAATGGGGGACTTCTCGGATTCGCCGTTTTCCAGTCGGGCCAAATCGAGGACTACCAATCCAGCGCGGCTTGGAAAAACATCTTCCTGACAATGATGGTTCCGCAACGCGGAATGCTGTTTGCCTTGCCGGCCGGGCTTCTCCTCCTGCGCTGTTGGCGCGATGATTTTTTCGGCCCCGCGTCGGGCGTTCCCCGTGTGCTGCAATTCCTCCTGTATGCCGCGATGCCGTTTTTCAGCATCCACACTTTCCTGTTTCTGAGTCTCACACTGACATCCATATTTGTATTCCAACCTGCCTCTCGATGGAGCCTCTTGGCGTTCGTTGCCGCAGCGGTCCCGCCCGCGACGCTTTGCGTGTGGTTGGTGACCGGCGGGTTCACCGCCAATTCCGGCCTCCGTTGGCTGCCAGGGTGGATGCAAGGCGAGGATGGATGGAGTTTTTGGGTGCTGAATTTCGGTGTCCTTGTAGCCGTCGCGCCTGTGCTTTTCTGGAGAGCCATCGTTCGTGGAACATCAGAAACACGGGCCTTCGGGACGGTGTCGCTGGGAGTTTACCTGCTCTGCTTTTTCTTTTCGTTCGCACCCTGGGAGTGGGACAACACCAAGCTGCTGATTTGGGCCTGGCTCGTGGCCGCGCCGCTGATTTGGAGTATGATTCTTAAGCCACTGCCAGGAATCCCAAGGGCCGCCTTGTGTGTATTGCTGTTTTTCTCAGGAGCTGTGTCACTCGTCGGCGGACTAGACCGTCGCCATGGTTACGACCTCGCCTCGCGGGAGGATTTGGCCAAAACCCGGATTTTGCTTAAAGATGTGCCACCACTCGACCGGATTGCTGTTGACCCGCGATTCAACCATCCGGTGATCCTGCTCGGTCGACCAGTGGTGTGTGGTTACGAAGGCCATTTGTGGAGCCATGGACTCGATTACCAGAAAAAGCTCGCCATATTGAAAAGGGTTCTCAACCGCGAGCCGGGCTGGATTTTGGAAGCCAAGGAAATCGGCGCGAAGTGGGTTCTCCCCAACGACGACATGAATCCGATCAAGGTTCCCGAGTAACGGAACTCAAGAGGGAATCGTCCGCCAAAGCATCACCACGATCGATAAAAGAATGATGCAAAGAACGAGGAATTTAACGCGTGCGGCATTGGCATCCTTGCTCAAGCGGGTCTTGCCCCGCCGAATCGGCTGAGGCCCCCGCGAGACTCTGGCCCCGCCCAGCGAAATGGCGGGGGCGGCTTCCACGGGGAGCTTGGTTTTTGTTTTGCTCTTTTTCTCGATCTGCTTCGGAATTTTAACGAGCAGCTTGGTCAACTCCGCCTCGCGTTTTTTGAGCTCGATCTGCTCTTTGTCCAGTTGACGCTGGGCGTCCGTGACTTTGGTGGGTGAGGAAACTTTTCGCAGCGCCATGGCTTAACGACCGGAAGAGACAGACCAAATGTAGACGAGCAAGGCGATGACTCCGATTACCTGGATCGGCAGCGTGAAGGCGAACCCGCTTTTCAGCCAATAGATAAACCCCCTGTCCTCTTCGGCAACTTGGTAATCGACTTCCTGCATGGGAAGCGAAACCTCGCCGGAGGTGTCAACCGAGAGTTTGGCTTGTGCCTTGATGTATTCCGCACGGGCGTCTTCGACCGAGCTGAGCGCCTTGCTCAACTCGCGCGGCAGATCCTGGGGGAGCCAGCTGCGGGCATTGATCGACTCGATGTGATGCAGGTGCTGGGTGAAGGAATTGTAAATCGTGTGCATCTGCTCCACGCGTTTCTGTGATTCTTCGATCTCGCGTTGAACAACCACCAGCGCGCGTGTGAGCTTGTCGAGCATGTCAGTGCGACCCTGCTCCAGCGAGTCCTGACGCCGCTTCAGCTCCTCCAACCGGGCTTTCTCGCGCTCGATCTCTTCCTGCTTTTGCTTGAGACTTTCGAGTTCCGCGCGGACTTGCTGGACCTTGTCGCCGAGTTCTCCAGCGTTTTCTGCATCTAGGTTGAGTAGGGATTCGGATAAATAAGCGCGAGGGTCAGATGACATGATGCCCGTTAGGCATATCCACCCCGCCTCCAAACCTCCAGCAAAAATCCGGAGTCTATTTGCTTTGATCCATGGTCAGAATCCGGAACTGCCCCAGGGAGTCGCGATAGAATCCTCTGACCAACGCGGTCTCATGTGAAGAGCGGTCACCGAGGCGGCGGAAGGGCTGCAAATCATGGATCGACCAGGAGTCCGGCTTCACTCGTCCGGATTTATCCACGATGCTCCCGAAAGGTCGCGTGAGCTTGGCGTAGGCGGCGTCATCGAGTCGGGCAGCGGCGAGTTTTTTCGGATTGTAGAGGCTGATCCACCAACCGCCGTAGGCGTCGGGCGCGCTGGCTGGGGTGATTTTGATGCAAAAATGGTCGGTGCATTTTTCTCCACCGGAAAAAGGAATTGCGTAGATCGCGGCTAATTCGTCCCGGCATGATAAAAAGCCCGCGAGAAAACTCCGAATCAGGCGACGGTGCTTGTCATTCGAGGCCATGCGACCGTAAGCGCCGAACTCGACTGCCGCCGGATCATCGGGATCGCCGTAGATATTCATCTCGGAGAGTTCATTGATGCGGAAGGAGAGATACGGGATGTTTTTCAAATACCCGTTGTCGATGTGCGTGGCGGGAATTTGCTCAAGGGACTTGATGGCATCGTTGTTGCGCAGGTCGTTCACCATCACGCGCCACGCGGGAAGATCGCCGGGAGTGGACGCCTTGGTGAACTCGAGTCCGATATCAGCCTGGTCGCGGATGCGGACGATCTCGGTTTTCGGGAATTCAAGAATTTCGTAGCGGTTTTGGAGCCAGACCTCCTTCGAGGTGTTGCGGACAATCACTCCTTTGTAAGACGAGCCGTCCTTGAGAAGCACCGTGTCCGGCTCCGCAAAACCCTCATCCTTCGCAAGGGCAGTTGTGCAGGCCAGACAGATCGCGGGCAGAACCCATTTCGACATTGTATGCACCATTGGGCGAAACTATAAGCCTCGCCCCATGACACTCAATCCGTTTTCCCGACTCTTGGCGCTGGCTCTGGCCGCCACGATCGCAGGATGTGTGATGCCTCCGAAGCCCTACAAGAAACCCGCCGGGACAATCACCCGCCCGGTCGAGACCGGGAAATTCTGGTGGGGCACCTCGACCGCGAGCTATCAAAACGAGGATCGTGGACTTGCGAAGGACTCCCCTCTTTATTTCAAGACAGACTGGGACATTTTCGCCGAGGAGGGCCATATTCCGCCACGCGGCGAGGAGGCGACATTCTCCTGGAGCCGTTTCGACAAGGATGTCGCGGCACTTAAGAAAATCGGGGTGAATCATTACCGGTTCGGCATCGAATGGGGCCGCGTGGAGCCTCAGCCGGGCGTCTTCAACCAAGAGGCAATTCGCCAGTATGCCACGATGGCGCGGAAGCTCCGGGCCGCCGGGATCGAGCCGGTCGTAACCCTCTGGCATTTCACCTTCCCTTCGTGGCTTTACGACACGAAGAAAAAAAACCGATCGAACTTCCTACACCCCGATGTCGAAACACGCTGGAAGGAATATGTAACGAAAATGGTTACAGCCCTCTCGCCCGATGTTAAGGTCTGGGTGCCGCAGAACGAACCGAACGGCGCGCTCTATATCGGCTATTTCGGGGGCACATGGCCGCCGGGACTGCTTGTCACCCCGGGCGCGCTTAAGAAGGCAACCAATGTCTCGGTCCGCATGTTCCGCGTGGCCTCCAGGATCATCCATGAAAACGACCCAGGCGCGCTCGTGATGGGCATTTATTCACTTCCGAACTGGAAGCGAAACCACCTTCAGGACCCGACCGGTTTTGTCTACAACATGATGCAGAGGCAAAATTTCGACCACCTCGACCGCTCCGCCGATGCGATGGACCTGATCGGTGTAAATTACTACTACTCGCAGGTCGCCTCCGCTCGCCGATTCATCCTGCGTCCCCAGGGCGAGCTCAACTCAAACTATACCCAGAACGGCTGGCTGATTGATCCCGAGGGCCTCCACTCGGTGCTGACCAGCGTCTCAAAACGCTACGGCAAACCGATCGTCATTTCCGAAAACGGCATCGGCACCCAAAGCGAGCAAAAGAAAATCCGCTACTTCCGCGAGCATGTGAATCAAATGCGGCGCGCGATGAATGATGGCGTGGATATCCGCGGCTACTTCCCTTGGACATTGATCGACAACTATGAGTGGGCCGAGGGCTACGCCGCGAATTTCGGCCTCACCCACCTCGACAAAAAATCCATGACCCTCTCGATCGAACCCTCCGGCGAGTGGTTCCAAAATTTCATCAAATCCAACCCCGAGCCCTGAAATAGCCCGATTTTTCCTATGACCCTTCTTGAATGCAACCTCCCCGGCATCCCGAAACTCCGCAGCGGAAAAGTGCGCGAGGTTTTCGACCTTGGCGACTGCCTCTTGATCGTCGCCACAGACCGCATCTCCGCGTTCGACTGCATCCTGCCGACCCCCATTCCGCGCAAAGGCGAAGTCCTCACTCAAATGACCGCCTTCTGGTATGGCGTGCTTGATTTTGTCCCGAACCATTTCATCACCGCGCGCTTCGAGGCGTTTCCAAAGGAACTCCACCCCTTCGAGGCCCAGCTCCGCAACCGCTCGATGATTGTCCGCAAAGCCAATCCCCTCCCGGTCGAATGCGTCGCACGCGGCTACATCGCCGGATCGGGTTGGAAGGAATACCAGACCTCCAGAACCGTCGGCGGCCACGAGGTTCCCGCCGGAATTCTTCAATCCGCCAAGCTCCCCTCCCCGCTGTTTACCCCGTCTACAAAAGCCGAGAGCGGTCATGATGAAAACATCACCTGGAAGGAATGCCGACGGATTCTCGGAGACGAACTCGCCATCCAAGTCCGCGACCTCACGATCGATCTTTACGAGCACGGATGCGCCCACGCCTCGCGCGCCGGAATCCTAATTGCCGACACGAAGTTCGAATTCGGTCTGGCCGATGGCGAGTTGATCCTCATCGACGAATGCCTCACGCCCGACTCGTCACGCTTCTGGCCTGCCGACTCCTGGGTGCCAGGCACAAACCCGCCGAGCTACGACAAGCAATTCGTGCGCGATTACCTCGAGACTTTGGACTGGGACAAAACCCCGCCCGCGCCAGAACTCCCCGCAGAGGTCGCCGAGAAAACCTCGGCCAAATACATCGAGGCCTACGAAAAACTCACCGGCCTGAAACTCCCCTGACGGCTAGTAAATTTCCACAGGAGAGCGTTTGCCATCCTCTGGGCTGCGGTATTTGGCCTGCTCCACGCCGAGCACAGCTTCGCGAAGGGCATAAATCTCGGCGTCGATCGCCTCGAAAGCATCCACGGAAAATAGCGTAGGCGGCGGGAGCTTCGCCTTGCAGCGGGCAACCGATTCGAGTGCCGCGTCGAGCTTTTTGCCAAGGGGATCGATGGCTTTCTTCGCGGCGGCAGCCATTTCGACGCGGTGGCAAATCATCAGCAGGTCGTTCCCGGCCTCGATGCCGAGCCGCATCGTTTCGTCGAATCCGTAGTGATTCAAAATCGCGCCCATATCGAGATCGTCGGTCATGACCAATCCCTCGAATCCCATGTCGCGGCGGAGGAGGTCACGGATGATCGCCGGCGAAAGCGACGCTGGTCGATTCACCGTATCGAGCCCGGAAACGGCAATGTGGCCGATCATCATGCTGTCCACCGACTGGGCAAAATGACGGAAGACGGCTAGTTCGTGGGCATCCATCAATTCGCGCGAACGCTCGATGCGGGGAAGTTCGTGGTGGGGATCTAGGCCAGCGCTGGCGTAGCCGGGAAAGTGCTTGCCGCAGCTCAACACGCCGGTGGCGCGGAGGCCGTCATTGAAAGCTCCGGCCTTTTCATTCACCTCGGCGACCGTGCGCCCGTAGCAACGCCCCCGAAGCGAGTTGTCCGCCTCGTCGTCGAAGGAAATATCGAGCACGGGACAGAGGTCGAGGTTGAAACCGAAAATGCGAAGCACGCGGCCGGTGATGTCGCCATGGCGGCGAATCAGATCGAGGTCGCCCTTGTCGCGGAGTTGTTGGGCATTCGGCGGCTCGCTGCCAATGAGCTTCAGGCGGGAAACGCGTCCCCCCTCTTGATCGATCGTGATGATCGGCTCGACCTCGCTGAGGTCGCGGAGGTCGTCGATAAGTTTGCGGAGCTGCGTGGGCGTTTTGATATTCCGGCCGAAAAGAATGAAGCCGCCAGGCTGGATTTCGCGAAAGAGTCGAGCGGAGTCGGGATCGAGTTCGGCTCCGGGAACGCCGACGAGAATGAGTTGGCCGGGATTTTGGGATGGCATGCTGAGGGGAAAACCAGATTTCATGGCGTCTGTCGAAATGAATCCGCACCAGAAAATCGGCCTCTTCGGGGGTAGCTTCGACCCGATCCATCTCGGGCATCTCATTCTGGCGCGCGATGCCATGGAGCAGCTGGGCCTCGCAAAGGTCATCTTCATCCCAGCCAACATCTCCCCCCACAAACTCGACCACCCGCCAGCCCCGGCGAAAGCCCGTTGCGACATGGTAGCAGCGGCGATCGAAGGCGAGCCGGGCTTCGAGTGGGACGACTGCGAGGTCTCGCGCGAGGGCGTTTCCTACGCGGTGGACACCGTGCGACTCATGATCCAACGGCACCCTGGCGCACAGTTTTTCTATTTCCTCGGCGAGGACAATATCCCCGCCCTGCACACTTGGAAGGAAATCGACGAACTGCGCCGCCTCGCGACATTCGTGGTGCTGGCCAGGGGCGGCGCTCCGCGCGTCGAGGGCTTTCCAGTCGTCACCCGACACATCGACATTTCCTCGACCGACATCAGGAAACGCATTGCCCGTAGGCTCTCCGTGCGGTATTTGCTGCCAGATAAGATATGCGAAATCATCCAGCGACTCGGGCTCTACCGGAATGAGCGACTCTGAAAAAACAGCCCGCCTTTGTGCTTCAGCGGCGGCTGACAAAAAAGCGGGCGACATTGTTCTTCTGGACATGCGGGGCGTCTCGGATTTCACCGATTTCTTTTTGATCTGCTCGGGTTCCTCCGAGCCTCAACTCAAAGCCATTTCCTCCGCCATCCGCGAAAAAACCCGCGACGAACTCGACATCCGCCCCACCGCCGCCGACGGCTTCCCTGCCAGCCAGTGGATCGTGATCGATTATGGTGATGTGATTTGCCACCTGTTCCTCGAATCCCGCCGAGGCTTCTACGACCTCGAGGGACTCTGGAGCGACGCGAAGCGCGTGGAACTCGAGACCTGACCGCCCATGGACGGCGTCGAGGATGTCGAAATCGAGTGCCCCTACTGCGGGGAGGTTTTCGGTATTCTGGTTGATACCGGATTTGGAACGCTCGAAATGATCGAGGACTGCTCGGTTTGCTGCCATCCGATCCAACTCACGATCCGATTCGAAGGAGGCGAGTTGGTCAGCCTCGACGCGCGGACCGGGTGACTCGCATGACGGCGGATTTCCTTTTTGACCGCCCGGGACGGCCAGCAGGAATGGCTGGCCGGATTTTCTCGATCGGGTTGCTCTTGGTCGGTTACTCGCTGCTGTGCTGGCTGGCGTTTTCCGAGTCGCTCCGGAACTGGGAAAAAGTTTGGGGCTACCGTGAGACTTTCTGGAACGGCTGGCTCACCACGGTGCAAATCTCATCAGTCGCTCTCGTTCTGAGCTCCCTCATCGGAGCGGCCACGGCCATGGCACGGAGATCGAGTTTACTTCCGCTCCGCTACACGGCTATCGCGTATGTCGAAACGGTGCGCGGCCTGCCGCTTGTGGTGTTGGTGCTTTTTGGTTTCTACGGAGTTGCCAACGCACTTGGCTGCCAGGACCGCGTCTCCGCAGGCATCGTCATCCTCTCGCTGTTCAGCGGGGCCTACATCGCCGAGATGATCCGCTCGGGCATCGAAAGTGTCGGGCGCTCGCAATGGGACTCCGCGCGCGCCATCGGCCTCACGACGGCGCAGACCTACCGATTCATCATTTTTCCACAAGTCCTCCGCCAAATCCTCCCGCCGCTCGCGGGCCAGTTTTCCTCGCTCATCAAGGATTCCTCCCTGCTCTACATCATCGGAATCCCCGAGCTGACATTCGCAGCGAATCAGGTGAATTCCGCCACCTACAGCACATTCGAGAGTTTCGTTCCCCTCGGCGTTTGCTATCTTGTCCTTACGCTCCCCGTCTCGCTGTGGACGAAGCGCCTCGAACACCGGTCCCATTATGAAACTTGAACTCTCCATCCTCGCGGCGATGCTCCTCACGGGCTGCCAGACGGTGGAGACCTTCGATCAGGAAATGCCGCCGGAATATGTGACCGCCATGCGCGCCAATTTCTTCGCGCGCGGCCCGGCCCAGACCACTCCGCCCGAAAAGATCGAGAAGGATGTCTTCGTCAAAGTCCTGAAAAAAGATTCCGGCTACGCGGTGGTGAAGCTGCTCGATGGCCGCACGGGTTACATTCCCTATGTTGAATTGAAACCCGCCCCGCCCGAGGCTCCAGATGTGCCCTTCGACCCCGCCATCGTGGAGGAAATCGTCGAAGTTCCCCTCCCCGACTTTGCGGCAATTCCCGACGAGTTGCCTGAAAAACACCGAAAGAGATGAAAATCTCCCTCAGCGGAGTCACCAAATCGTTCGGCGCCCAAACCGTGCTCCGCTCCCTCGACTTTGAGGCCGAGTTCGAGCACACCCTCGCACTCGTCGGCCCATCTGGCGGCGGCAAATCCACCCTACTCCGCCTGCTCGCGGGTCTGGATCAGCCCGACGCCGGACAAATCCTCATCGACGGAAAACCAATTCCCCTCGACGAAACCGACCTCCGCGCCCATCGGCAAAAAATCGGCGTCGTCTTTCAAGCCTACAATCTCTTCCCCCACCTCACCGCCCTGCAAAACATCCGACTCCCCTTGGAGCAGGTCCACCGACTTCCCCCGGAGGAAGCCAAGTCCCGCTCCAACCAATTCCTCGCTCGGTTCCAATTGCTCGACCACGCCGACAAGCAACCTGGCCAACTCAGCGGCGGTCAGCGCCAGCGCGTCGCAATTGCCCGCGCCCTCGCGGTCGATCCCGCATTTCTCCTCCTCGACGAACCAACTTCCGCGCTCGACCCGGAAATGACCGCCGAGGTTTTGGATGTCATCGCCGAGTTGAGGAGTTCCGAAAAACCCATCGTTCTCGTCACCCACGAAATGGGATTCGCCCGGCACACCGCCGACCTCGTGGCCCTGGTGGCCGACGGTTGCGTTCCCGAATGCTCGCCCGCTCACGAGTTTTTCGATCACCCCCGCCACGATGCCACGCGGCGATTCCTGCAGCGTGTCTTGAAATACTGAGCGCGGATTTCCAGCTTTTCCTCAAAGCCCCGCACCACTAGTTTCGGCCCGGAACAAACCGACGCGCATGCCAAAGGACAGACTCCGCCTCGACGAACTCGACCAGTCGAAATCCATCACGCAGGACGAATACAAATCCAAGCTGCGCACTCTTCAGCTCGAGTTGCTCTCCATGCAGCTCCAGCTCCTCGAGAAAAAAATCCCCGTCGTTTTTCTGATGGAAGGCCCCGACGCCGCTGGCAAAGGCGGCACGATCAAGCGCGTTTTCGAACGCCTCGACCCGCGCCTCCTCTCCGTCCACTCGATCAACAAACCCACCGAGGAGGAATTCGCCCGGCACTACATGTGGCGCTTCTGGAAAAAAATCCCAGCCCGTGGCCACATCGCCGTCTTCGACCGCTCGTGGTATGGACGCGTCCTCGTCGAGCGCGTCGAGGGTTTCTGCTCCACAGAGGCCTGGAAGCGTGCCTACGAGGAGATCAACCAGTTTGAAAAAATGCTCGTCGATGACGGCACGGTCCTCATCAAAATCTGGCTCCACATTACAAAGGACGAGCAACTCGACCGCTTCAAACGCCGCGAGGCTGATCCCTACAAACACTGGAAAATCGGCGACGAGGATTGGCGCAACCGGAAAAGCTGGGACGAGCACATCGAGGCCGCCGAAGACATGTTTGAAAAAACCAGCACCGACATTGCGCCTTGGACCGTTATTCCGGCGAACTACAAATGGTATGCGCGGACAAAAACGCTCAAGACCGTCTGCCGCGAAGTCGCCAAGGCGATCGGCAAATAGCTGCTACCAAAGCGGCGAAGGATATTCCCCCGAGGCCGCCAGTTTCGCTAGCGACTCCGACACAAACGGTCTGTCCTCACGGTAGGTCACCCCGAACCACGGGCTCTCGACCGGCAAAACCCGCACCGTTGCCTCGCGCCCGTCGATCATCTCCGCCACCGCGCTGGGAATGTAAAATTCAGACTTTTCCTCCCCCACTTGGGCTTCCAAAAAGCGATGCAGCCCCGCTTCCAGCAAAGAAAAAACCGCCGGAGTGAACCCCCAGCAATTCATAGACACCCGCTCCGAGCCTTGAAACTCCGACCCGTCCACCGAATCAACGATCCGTCCCCCCACCCGCTCCAGCTTCGTGTGCTCGCGCACGGAGACAAGCAACCCCTGGGCATCCGTCTGACAAACCCCGCGCGACACGCTGCCATTCTCGGAAAGCGTCGATTCCAACCGGAACCCCGCCATGCAAAACCGAGTGCTATTTTCATCCAAGGCACCCAAATACTCCCCCGCCGCCGCGATCGCCGGGCGGCCATAAAAATCATCCGCATTGATCGCCAGAAACGGTGAATCCACCGCCCCGCGAGCGCACCAAACAGCGTGCCCCGTTCCCCACGGTTTCACCCGCCCCTCGGGAACCGAAAAATCCCCAGGCAGATCATTGAGTTGTTGAAAAGCATACCCGACCTCGATCCGGTCCTCAAAACGCCGCCCGACCCGCTCCCGAAAGTCCTCCTCAAAGTCCCGTCGAATCACAAAAACCACGCGCGAGAACCCCGCCCGCGCCGCATCGAACACCGAATAATCCAGAAGCGTCTCGCCATTAGGCCCCACGCCGTCCATTTGCTTGAGGCCCCCGTAACGACTGCCCATACCGGCCGCCAAGACAAGAAGAGTGGTATTCATGCGAAGAGAAAAATATCGGGCCGGCGAGATTCGAACTCGCGACCTCCTCGTCCCGAACGAGGCGCTCTACCAAGCTGAGCCACGGCCCGATTTAATTAAGAAAAAGGAATTACAAATGTGTCGCAGGAATTCATAGAGTGACTTGCAACCCGATTTTGCAACCCGTTTTTTTTGAAGGTATGAAAAAAACCTAAGAGGACGGGAAGGGAGCCAGAGTCAGTCTGATTGAATGAAACGCGGACCATGTTTGTATCGTTCTTGAGATGGTCGAATATGCCTAAGTTTAAATCTAAGGCAAGCAGGTTAATTAGAGTTTCGACATTATCACTACTTCTAAGGCCTGCTCCAGTCTCATGGACATCTGTGTCAATGGGACCATGCGACTTTTTGGATAATAAAAATCACACCAATGATACATCGCCGGGGCCTTCGACGATTTCGCCGATGAGGAGGCCTTTGGTTTGGGCGAGGATTTGGGCGGTTTGTTTTTTCGGGACAACGAGGGTCATGCCGATGCCCATATTGAAGACTTGATACATCTCGTCTTCGGGAATTTTGCCGCCTTTTTGGATGAGGCGGAAGAGTTCGGGGACTTGCCAGGAGTCTTTGCGGATGGCGGCGCGGCAGGTTTTGGGGAGGACGCGGGGAAGGTTGTCGAGGAGTCCACCGCCGGTGATGTGGGCGGCTCCGTGGAGACTTCCTGCCGGGAGGGAGGCCATGAGGGGTTGGTAATTCGGGTGGATCCGGAGGAGTTCGCGGCCAAGGGGGAGCTTCATACCGGGCGCGGGTTTGTCCAAGGGCAGTCGCATTTTTTCAAGAAGCACCTTGCGGGCGAGCGAGTAGCCGTTGGTGTGGAGGCCGTTGCCGCGGAGGCCGATAATGGAGTCGCCGGGGCGGATTTTCGAGCCGTCGAGGAGTTTCGGGCGGTCCACGACGCCGACGATGGTTCCGGCGACATCGTATTCCCCTTTTTGATACATGCCGGGCATCTGGGCGGTTTCGCCGCCGATGAGGGCACAACCTCCCTCTTGGCAGGCTTTGGCGAAGCCTTTGAGGATTTGCTTGAAAACAACGGGGTCGAGTTTTTCACCGCCGATGTAGTCGAGGAAAAAGAGCGGGCGGGCGCCGATGACGGCGATGTCGTTGATGCAATGGTTGACGAGATCCTGACCAATCGTGTCGTGGCGATTGGTGGCGAAGGCGATTTTGAGCTTCGTGCCGACGCCATCGACGCTGGAAACGAGGACGGGGTCCTTCATGCCGCGGAAGTTCGGTCGGAAGAGGCCGCCGAAGCCGCCGATTTTGCCCAAAACCTCGGGGCCGTGGGTGGCGCTGACGAGGGCGTGGATTCCTTTTTTGACTTGGTTGCCGAGGTCCACATCGACTCCGGCGGCGGCGTAGGCTTTTTTGGTCTTTTTCAAAATAATCGGTCGCTGGGTTCTTCGAGAAGGCGAGCCTTGGTGCGGCGCTGCTCCATCACGAGTTTGTCGAATTTGGCGTCGTAGGGAACGGGATAATCGCCATTGAAGCAGGCGAGGCAGAATTCGTTCTGCGGGCGGCCGGTGGCGCGAACCATGCTCTCGGCGGTGAGGTAGCCGATCGAGTCGGCGCCGAGGTATTTGCAAATCTCGGCGGCGGTGCACTGGTTGGCGATGAGCTTTTTCGGGTCGGGAAAATCGATGCCGTAGTAACAAGCGTGCTTGTGCGGCGGGCAACTGATGCGCATGTGGACCTCGGTCGCGCCGTTCTCGCGGAGGTTGACGACGCGGGAGCGGGCGGTGGTGCCACGGACGATCGAGTCGTCCACGACGACGACACGCTTGCCCTCGACGGCGGAGCGGATGAGGTTGAGCTTCACGCGGACATTGAAGTCCCGGATCATCTGGGTCGGCTGGATGAATGTCCTGCCGATGTAGTGGTTGCGAACGAAGGCGGGGTAATACGGAATCCCGCTTTCCTCGGAAAAACCCAGCGCGGCGAAAATCCCCGAGTCGGGCACCGGCACGACGAGGTCGGCATCGACAGGATGCAGGCGGGCGAGTTCCCGACCCATCGCGACCCGCGCCATGCTGACATTACGTCCGTCGATATTGCTATCGGGCCGGGCAAAGTAGACATACTCAAAGACACACAACGCCTTGCGTTCGCGGCGGAAGGGCCATTCGCTGCGAAGGCCGTTTTCATCGATGATCAAAACCTCGCCCGGCTCGAGTTCGCGGATGAACTCGGCATGGATCAAATCGAACGCGCAACTCTCCGAGGCCAGCACATATCCGCCGTCGAGTTTTCCGAGGCACAGCGGCCGGAAGCCATGCGGGTCGCGGAAACCGATGATCTCGCGTTCACCCATGAGCACGATGGAAAACGCACCTTCCAGTCGGCGCAGGGAGGCAAGACCTCCCCCGTCGCCCGGGGGTTGGGCGAGAAGATGCAGGACGATCTCGCTATCGACGGTGGTTTGGAAAATGGAGCCGCGCTCTTCGAGTTCGGAGCGGAGGGCGGCGGCGTTGACGAGATTGCCGTTGTGGGCGATCGCGAGTTGACCGCGAGCGGTATCAACAAGGAATGGCTGGGCGTTTTTGAGATTGCTCGAACCGGTGGTCGAGTAACGCACATGGCCGATCGCGCGGTTGCCTTGGAGTTTTTCCAGATCGCCGGGTTGGAAGACCTGCGAGACGAGGCCCATGCCTTTGTGGGAGCGGAACGCGCCGGAATCCCCTCCCCCCGAGACGATGCCCGCGCTTTCCTGGCCGCGGTGTTGAAGAGCGAAGAGGCCGTAGTAGGTAAGCATCGCGGCGTCGGGATGATTGAACGCCGCGAACACTCCGCATTCGTGGGTCGGCTTGTGCGAAGTAGTCGGTCGGTTATTCACGCGAGGGCGGTGAAAATATCGTCCCCGTTCTCGCGTTCAAGATTTTTGAAAACTGAAGCGAATTTTTGCTACGAGCCGTGCTTCGAAGCCTCGATGATATCGACCCAGATCGGTAGGGCGAGCGCGCCGCCGTAGCCGCCCTTCATGATGGGGCGAGGCTTGTCGAAGCCAACCCACACGCCGCAGGTGAGATTTTTGTCGAAGCCCACAAACCAAGCATCGACGAAGTTGTTTGTCGTGCCGGTTTTTCCCGCACCGTAGCCGGTGAGGCCGAGAGAGTGGGCGCGGGCGGCGGTGCCATGCGAGACGACTTGCTCGAGGAGCGAGGTGGTCATTTGCGCGGCGGCGGGATTGATGACAGGAATCCGCCCACGGGTGGATTTGTATAGCACATTACCGGAGGAATCCAAAACGCGGTCGATGATGTAAGGCTGCAACTTTACTCCACCGGTGGCGAACGCGGTGTAGGCCGAGGTGATGTCCTTTAGACTCGTCTCGAACGCCCCGAGGCAGAGGGCTGGAAATCTCGGCGGATCCTCGGCGATTCCGGCGCGCTGGATCATATTGGCGATGCGGTCGAGGCCAGCGCGCATGCCGATGCGAACGGTCATGGTGTTGCGCGAATCGATCAAACCCACACCCGCAGGTTGGAGTCCACGATACTCGCCATCGGAGTTCCCGGGATCGTAGGAGCCGAATTTGCGCGGGATTTCGCCAGATTGAATGCGGTCGTCGGAGATTTGCTCGTTCGGAGAAAGTCCCGCTTCGAAGGCGCTGGCGAACACGAAGGACTTGATGACCGAGCCGGCCTGGCGTTTTCCAAACAGCGCGCGCTGGAATTTACTCTTCGAGAAATCGCGCCCCCCGACAATCGCGCGCACGCCGCCTGAGTGGTTTTCCAAAGCGATGGCGGCGGCTTGCAAATAGGGCGCGGATTTTTCGGAATCAAGAACAGAGGCGTCGTATTGGGCCGCCGGCTTGTGGGGATAGCCGGGCTGGGCCTCGACCTGGACGAGCCGCGCGGCGACGGATTCCTCGGCGGCGCGCTGGAGCGGGCCGTCGATGGTCGTGTAGATTTTCAGACCCCCGCCATCAATCTGGCCTTCGTTGAGCACGAGTTCGAGTTCGCGCAGGATGGCATCCATCGCCCAATTGTCCTCGGGGGAGGTTTTGGTTCGCGGCATGGCGATGAGCGGACTCGCGGCGGCCTCGTCGTGTTCTGATTGGGTTATGAAACCGAGGTCGAGCATTCGGCCGAGGACGGTGTTTCGCTCGCGGATCGAGCCCTCGGGGTTGTTGAGCGGCGAGAAGCGGTTCGGGCTGCGGATCAAGCCGGCGAGTGTCGCAGCTTCGGGCAGATTGAGCTTCGACGCAGGCTTGCCGAAATAGGTCTGGCTGGCCGCCTCCACGCCATAGGTTCCCGAGCCGAAGTAGATGCGATTCACATAAGCCTCGAGGATTTCCTCTTTGGTCAACTCGGTTTCGATCCGGAATGCCAGAGCGGCTTCAATGAGTTTGCGGTGCAGGTTTTTCCCCCCGAGTGGAAAACTGTTGCGCGCAAGTTGCTGGGTGAGCGTGCTGGCTCCCTCCCGCAAACTTCCGAAAAAAAGATTGCGCACGACAGCCCGTGTGACGCCGATCGGATCGACGCCGTGGTGGCTATAAAAACGCGTGTCCTCACGACTGATGAGGGCGTTGACGAAATAGTTCGAGACCTTGTCGAACGATACGACCTCGCGGTTCTCGCCAGCGAGGCGCGAGTAGTATTTGCCCTGATAGTCATAAACGACCGAGCGCTCGTTCATCTCATGGATGCGGCGTAGGTCGAGTTGCAGAGCCCACAAGTAGTAAACTCCCGCCATAAGCGACCAGAGCAGTAAAGTGACGAGGCCGATTTTAAAAAGGGCGACAAGTAGCAAATGCTGCTTCCTGCGGCTTTCACGAGAAAGCGACTCGCGCTTTGTTTTTCTGCTGTTTCTGGACTTGGGCACGGCCGGGGATTAAAGCAGGTCCGCTTGAAAATCCAAATCCTCACCATCTTCCCCGAAGTGTGCCGCTGCGTGCTCTCCGAGAGCATCCTCAAGCGGGCGCAGGAGAAAAACCTCGCGCAACTCGAGGCGGTGGATTTGAGGAATTGGACGAGCGACCGCCACCGCACCGTGGACGACACGCCCTATGGCGGAGGACCCGGAATGGTCATGAAAATCGAGCCGATCGATCTCGCGCTGCAGGCCATCCGCTCGGCCGGGTCGAAGGTGATTTTGATGTCTCCGCAGGGTCGCAAATTTTCCGACGCCATCGCCCGCGAACTCGCTCTGGAAAAGGATTTGATCCTTCTCTGCGGCCACTACGAAGGCATCGACCAGCGGGTCGCGGACCACTTGGTGGATGATGAAATTTCAATCGGCGACTATGTGCTCACAAGCGGGGTTCTGCCCGCGCTGGTCGTCACCGACGCCGTGGTGCGGTTGATACCCGGCGTGCTCGGCGATTGCGATTCCGCGCAGCAGGATTCCTTCGCGGAAGGGATTCTCGACCACCCGCACTACACGCGTCCCGCCGACTATAATGGCTGGAAAGTGCCCGAGGTTTTGCTCGGCGGAAACCACGCGGCGATCGAAAAATGGCGGCGCGAAGCGGCATTGGAGGCGACAAAAAAACGCCGACCCGATCTCCTCAAAGAAGATTGATTTTCCACCGCACACTGCGGGCACCGATTTCCAGCCAGGCCCAGCTCGCCGGAGCGCCCTTGTTGGCTTTTCCGACCGAGCCGGGATTGAGAATCCGGCAGTCCCCCACCCGCTCGTCGCGGGGCACATGGGTGTGACCGTGAAGCAGAAAATCACATGCCGGCAGGTGGCGCGGCGGAATGTGGATGAGACAAAAACTCCGGCCGTGTTGTTCCAAGGTGAGCTTTTCGGGCAGGTCGAGACCATGGTCGTTGTTGCCCAGCACGGCATAAAACGGTCGCCCGACCGCGAGGCAATCGCCCAGACATTTCAAATCGCAAAAGTCGCCGAGGTGCCAGATTTCATCGGCCTTCGCGAGATGCGGCAGGATTTTTTCCGGCAAATGGCCATGGGTGTCCGCGATGACGGCGATGCGAAGGCTCATGGCGCAGATTTTACAAATTGCGGCGCGGAGCACAAACCACTAGTCTCAAAGCCATGCTTCAAAACTACACGCCCGTTTTGCTCCATGTGATCGTCGCGGTGGGATTCGCCACGGTGGCAATGATCGCCAACATCATCCTCGGCCGGACCGGCAAGCGCAACCCGACAAAGGACATGGTCTACGAGTGCGGAATGGTGCCGGAGATGGCCGGCCAGCCCCGCTTCAGCGTGAAGTTCTACCTCGTGGCCATGCTCTTCATCCTTTTCGATATCGAGATCGTTTTCATGTATCCTTGGGCGGTGGTGTTTCAAGACTTCATTGCACAATGCGGAACCACAATCCTCTGGAGCATGCTGAGTTTCGTTTTGATCCTGCTCTTCGGGTATGTCTACGCGATCAAAAAAGGCGCGCTCGACTGGTCGCGCTGACCTTGTTACCCACCCCGCCAAGCCGCCTGTGACCTGACACGGCGCATGGATTTTTTCGAAAAACAGGAACTCGCCCGGCGCCGCACGAAGTGGCTCGTTGTTTATTTCGTTTTGGCGATTCTGGGCATCATCGCCGCGCTGCACTTTGGATTCTGCGCAATATTCGGGCAGGCTTTCGATGACTGGGAAATCCTCGGGGTCACGGCTGCGGGTGTTATTGGTTCCGTTGGCATTGCGAGTCTGGTGAAGATCATTCAACTCGCCAAGGGCGGAAAAGCCGTCGCCGAAATGCTCGGTGGAACGCCAGTCGATCCCGCCACCACCGACCCTTCCGAACGCCGCCTGCGAAATGTGGTCGAGGAAATGTCCCTCGCCTCCGGAGTCCCCGTGCCCTCCCTTTACATTCTGGACGAGGACTCGATCAACGCCTTCGCCGCCGGCTACGGACCGACCGATGCGGCGATCGGCGTCACTCGTGGATGTATCGAAAACCTCACCCGCGACGAGTTGCAGGGGGTGGTTGCGCACGAATTCAGCCACATTCTCAATGGCGACATGCGGCTCAACATTCGCTTGATGGGATTGCTGAGCGGAATCCTTTTCCTCGCTGTCCTTGGTGGAGTCCTCGTCCGCATTGCCGCCTCCTCGCCACGAGGTCGCTCCAGCAATGAAAAAAACAACGCCTCGCTGGCAGCGCTGCTCCTCGGTGCGGGGGCGGTTTTGTATCTGGTGGGCTGGATCGGCGTGTTTTTTTCAAAGCTCATCCAAGCCGCCGTAAGCCGCCAGCGGGAATTCCTCGCCGATGCCTCCGCCGTGCAATTCACCCGAAACCCCCAGGGCATTGCGGGAGCGCTCGCCAAAATCGGACACCTCACCTCCCGCCTTCAGCATCCACGCGCGAGGGAAGCAAGCCATATGTTCTTTGGAAACGGCCTTGCGGAATCGTGGTTCAACCTCTTCGCGACCCACCCGCCGATCAAGGAACGCATCGCCCAGATCGCGCCAAACCTCGAACTCTCTGAAGCCACTCCCCCGCCCTTGCCTGGCAACTCCAGCGTAAACGCCGCCGCATCGATGCTCTCCAGCCTGCCTGCCGGATCGATCGAAGCATCGCGGGAAACTCGGCACGGGCGCGCGCTGGTCTTTGCCCTGTTGGTTTCGGGCAATGATTCCGCCCTCCAAACTCTCGAACCCGGCATTCAAGGCGAGGTTTTGAGTCTGATCGATCAGTGCGGCCCGCTCAGTTCCGCTCAAAAGATCGCGCTGGTCGATCTCTCGATTCCAGCCCTGCGCGGAATGCCGCGGGAGGACTATCGAAGCTTCCGTGCCACCGTGAAAAATCTCGTCGCGGCCGACGGCCAGATTCATCTCTTCGAATACACCCTCCAAAAACTCCTCGTCCGCCACCTCGATGCATTCTTCGAAAAACCCGGACGCGGCCGCGTGCAATTCATGTCCCTCATTCCTCTACTGCCCGACGCCGGCGTTTTGCTCTCTGCCCTCGCCAATGCCGACGATGCAACCGCCGAAGGCCACGAAGCCGCATTCGATGCCGGTTTAGAAGCGATGGGCAAATCCGCTTCGGCTTTTCCGATCTCGCATCTGGACACTGTGAATCTCGTGGATTTCGACAAGGCGCTGGATCGCTTTGCCGAGGCATCGCCCACTGTGAAAAAGGAATTCCTCGGTGCTTGCGCTGCCGTGGTCGTTCACGACGGTGTGGTTAATGACACGCAATTCGAACTCTTCCGCGCAATGGCGGATACAATGGATTGCCCAATTCCTCCCTCCGTAAAAACCGAATGAGCGCCACCCGCTGGCTCGACCAAAAACTCGCCACAGCGCTCGAGGCGGACTCCACCAACACCTTCCGTCTCGCCGACGGACCGGGATTTTGGGTCGAGCGCTACGGCTCAACCGCCCTCCTCTCGCATCGCCCCGAGTTTCCCGCCGCCCAAATCCTCGAAGAACTCCGCGCCTGGATGCAAATTGCCGCTTGGTCTCCGTCCCGCATTTTTTGCCGCGAACTCGTCCGAACACCCGGCGAAAAAGACACTCCGGTTTTACTTGAGGGAGATCCCGCTGCGCCGACCAGCGAGGTTGTTTTGGAGAGCGGGCTCAGGTTCGAGGTCGATTTTCATAGCGGCTACAATCCCGGCCTTTTCTGCGATCAACGCGCCAATCGCGCCTATCTCCGGGAACTTCGTCCCCGCCGCGTCCTCAACACATTCGCCCACACAGGCGCGTTCTCCGTCGCCGCCGCCAGCGTCGGAGCCGAAACCGTGAGCGTGGATATTTCGAAATCCTTCCTCCAACGCGCCCGCCGGAATTTCGAACTCAACGCCCTCCCGCACGAAAGCCACCGATTCGTTGCCGAAGATGTGCCCACCTACCTCCGCCGCCTCGCCAAACGCGGGGAGTCGTTCGACGCCATCATTCTCGATCCCCCGACTTTTGGCCGGGGAGGATCTGGCAAAACCTTCCGCTTCGAGAGAGACTTTCCCGAACTCTTCGCTGTGGCCCTGCGACTCGCCCGACCCGGTGCGGCGATTTTGCTCTCCACCAATTTCTCGGAGTGGGATGCCAACCGGCTGGCCAAGGACGCCATCCGACTCGCTCCCGCAGCAGGCACCAAAAAAATCCCGTCCCCGCCCGATTTCTTCGGCACCCCACCCTCATCGACCCTCTGGCTCCATCTATGAAACTCCCAGCGGCAGTTTTTGCCAAATCCCCGAAGCAATTTGTGCCCCACCGAGATGGTCTTTTTAAAAAATATCTACCTACAATCCGCCTATCTCACTGCCTTTGAATTCCCAAACCCTTGATGAGATGAAAATTGCCGGATTGATAAAATTTGGCGCAAAAAATGCTTCACACCCAAAAATCACGCATTAGCACACCCACCCGTCGCCCATGCAATACTTCACACTCATCGGAGGCTTTGTCGGCTTCCTTCTCACTTTGATCGTGAGCTTTTTGGCCGGCAAGGACTTGGCCGACTCCGTGTTCAACGCCACGATCGGGTGTGTTTTGGTCGGTCTGCTGTTTCGGGCACTTC